>JAVEEJ010000183.1 GCA_030840515.1 Frankiaceae bacterium
GCGCCGAGCTCGAGGAGGGCCGCGGGTGGGCCGACCTGCTGGACGCGACGAGTCCTGCGGGTTCGGTGAGCGGCGCGCCGAAGTCGAGCGCGCTGCGCGTGATCGGCGAGCTGGAGCGGGGACCGCGCGGGCCCTACTGCGGCGCGATCGGGTGGGTGGACGCCGATGCGGGTGAAGGAGTGCTTGCGGTGGGCATCCGGACGTTCTGGGCCGACGGCGGCGAGCTGCGCTTCGGCACCGGAGCGGGCATCACCTGGGGCAGCGACCCGCAGGCGGAGTGGGCCGAGACCGAGCTGAAGGCGGCGCACCTGCTTGCCGTCGCAGCAGGCGAGCTCTGACTACGGTGCTGCTGTGGTGACCTGGGTGAACGGCGAGCTGGTGGCCGACGACGAGGCGACTGTGTCGGCGTACGACCACGGCTTCGTCGTCGGTGACGGGGTCTTCGAGACGCTCAAGGTGATCGACGGCGAGCCGTTCGCGCTGCGTCGCCACCTCGATCGGCTGGCTCGGTCGGGGCGCGGACTGGGCCTCGCGGTGGACGTGGACCAGGTCCGCAGCGCCGTGCGGGAGACACTCGGGGCGGTTGAGGGAGACCGGCTCCGGCTGCGCATCACGCTGACCGGTGGGCCGGGTCCGCTCGGCAGCGAGCGCGGCTCGGCGGGGCCGACGCTTGTCGTGGCCACGGCGCCCATGCCGACCTGGGGTGCGACGGCGGCCGTGGTGTTCTCGCCCTGGCCGCGCAACGAGCGCTCACCGCTGACGGGGCTCAAAACCACGTCGTACGCCGAGAACGTGCTGGCGCTGCAGGACGCCAAGCACCGCGGTGCCAGCGAGGCGATCTTCGCCAACACTGTCGGGAGCCTGTGTGAGGGGACGGGATCCAACCTGTTCCTCGAGTGGGAAGGCCGGCTCGTCACTCCTCCTATGGGCTCCGGCTGTCTGGCGGGTGTGACCCGCGCGCTGCTGCTCGAGTGGGTGCCTGAGGTGGAGGAGCTCGACCTGCCGGCTCATGCGCTACGCGGCACGTCGGAGGCCTTCCTGGCGTCCTCGACCCGCGACGTCCAGCCCATCGCGAGCGTCGACGGCGAGCCGCTGCCGCTGGCCCCGGGACCGCTGACCGCGCGTGCGGCGGAGGTCTTCGCGGAGCGCTCCGCGGCGGAGGTCGACCCGTAGGGTGCCGAGCATGCAGGTGGTGGTGGGCACGGGCGGCCTGCGACGCGAGGACGTCGTGGCCGTCGCACGGGACGGCGCCACGGTGTCGCTCGGTGCCGACTCGCTGGCTGCGCTGGCCCGTGGGCGAGCCGTCGTCGACGAGCTGGCCGCGTCGCCCGACCCCGTGTACGGCGTCTCGACCGGGTTCGGCGCACTGGCCACCCGACACATCACGCCGGAGCTGCGCGCCCAGCTGCAGCGCTCGCTGATCCGCTCGCACGCCGCGGGCATCGGCCCTCCGGTCGAGCCAGAGGTGGTCAGGGCGATGGCGCTGCTGCGGCTGCGCACACTCGCGACCGGGTTGACCGGCGTGCGGCCGGAGGTGGCGCAGGCGATGGCCGCCCTGCTCAACAGCGGCGTCACGCCTGTGGTGCACGAGTTCGGCAGCCTCGGCTGCAGCGGCGACCTCGCGCCGCTCGCTGCGGTGGCCCTTGCGCTGATGGGTGAGGGCGAGTCGGCGGGTGCCCTCGCGGCAGCGGGCGTTGAGCCGGTCGTGCTGCAGGAGAAGGAGGGCCTGGCCCTCATCAACGGCACGGACGGCATGCTCGGGATGCTCATCCTGGCCATCCGCGACCTGACCGAGCTGCTCAGCGTCTGCGACGTCACCACGGCGATGAGCGTCGAGGGCCTGCTGGGCACCGATCGGGTCTTCGCGGCCGACCTCCAGTCGCTGCGGCCGCACCCCGGTCAAGCCGTGAGCGCGACCAACATCCGTGCCCTGCTCGCGGGCTCGCCACTGGTGGCCAGTCACCTGGAGGACGACCCGCGGGTGCAGGACGCCTACTCGCTGCGTTGCGCTCCGCAGGTCGCCGGCGCCGCCCGCGACACCCTCGCGCACGCGACCGTGGTTGCCGACCGCGAGCTCGCCTCCACGATCGACAACCCCGTCGTGCTGCCCGACGGCCGCACCGAGAGCAACGGCAACTTCCACGGCGCCCCGGTGGGGTACGTCTGCGACTTCCTGGCGATCGCCATCGCCGACGTCGCCTCGATCAGCGAGCGGCGCACCGACCGGATGCTCGACAAGGCGCGCAGCCACGGCCTGCCGCCGTTCCTCGCCGACGACCCCGGTGTCGACAGCGGGCTGATGATCGCCCAGTACACGCAGGCGGCTCTGGTCTCCGAGCTCAAGCGGCTCGCCGTACCCGCATCCGTTGACTCGATCCCGTCGAGCGCGATGCAGGAGGACCACGTCTCGATGGGCTGGTCCGCGGCGCGCAAGCTGCGCCTCGCCGTTGAGGCACTGCGCAGGGTGCTTGCCGTCGAGCTGGTCACGGCGGCGCGGGCGATCGACCTGCGGGCTTCCGTCGCGGCACCCGCGCCGGCGACGGGTGCGGTGCGCGACGCGATGCGCGCCGTCGTCCCCGGTCCTGGCCCCGACCGGTGGCTGGCCCCCGACCTGGCCGCGGCCGAGGAGCTCATCCGCAGCGGTGCCGTGACCGGCGCCGCCCGATCCGTCGTCAAGGAGCTGGGATGACCCTCATCGGTGCTCGGCCGGTGCGCGCACCGCGCGGGTCCGAGCTGACCTGCCGCAGCTGGGGCGCCGAAGCAGCGCTGCGGATGCTGCACAACAACCTCGACCCGGAGGTCGCCGAACGGCCGGACGACCTCGTCGTCTACGGCGGCAACGGCCGGGCGGCCCGCGACTGGCGCTGCTTCGACGCCATCGTCCAGCAGCTCCGCACGATGGCCCCCGACGACACGCTGCTGGTGCAGAGCGGCAAGCCCGTCGGTGTGGTGCGCACCCACGAGATGGCGCCCCGGGTGCTCATCGCGAACTCGCTGATCGTGCCGAAGTGGGCGACACCGGAGCACTTCCGCGAGCTCGAGGACCTCGGGCTCACGATGTACGGCCAGATGACCGCGGGCTCGTGGATCTACATCGGCACGCAGGGGATCCTGCAGGGCACCTACGAGACGTTCGCCGAGGTCGGGCGTCAGCACTTCGGTGGGTCGTTGTCCGGGACCTTGACCCTGACCGGTGGCCTCGGCGGCATGGGCGGCGCGCAGCCGCTCGCGATCACCGGGAACGGCGGGGTCGCGCTGTGTGTCGAGGTCGACCCGTGGCGCGCTCAGCGCCGGCTCGAGCACGGCTACCTCGACGAGATCGCCGACTCACTCGACGACGGGGTCGCCCGCGCGCGGGCGGCGAAGGCCGACCGACGAGCGCTGTCCGTCGCGGTGGTCGGCAACTGCGCGGACGTCGTACCCGAACTCCTCCGCCGCGGCGTCGAGGTCGACATCGTGACCGACCAGACCTCCGCGCACGACGCGTTGCACGGCTATGTGCCGAACGGCATGAGCTATGAGGAGGCGCTGGAGCTCAGGGAGCACAAGCCGAGCGAGTACGTGGAGCGCGCGCAGGCCGCGATGGCCGAGCACTGCCGCGCGATGTTGGGGTGGAAGGACGCCGGGGCGATCGTCTTCGACTACGGCAACGGGCTGCGCGGCCAGGCGCAGCAGGCCGGCGTGGTCAACGCCTTCGACTACCCCGGGTTCGTCGTCGCCTATGTGCGTCCGCTGTTCTGCACCGGGACAGGCCCCTTCCGGTGGGCCGCCCTGTCCGGCGACCCGGCCGACCTCGCCGCCACCGACAAGGCCGTGCTCGAGGCGTTCCCTGACAACGAGCCGCTGCACCGGTGGATCCGCTTCGCCTCCGAGAAGGTGAAGGGACAGGGCCTGCCCTCACGGATCTGCTGGCTCGGCTACGGCGAGCGGCACGTCGCCGGGCAGCGCTTCAACGAGCTCGTCGAACGCGGCGTCGTGAGCGCACCGATCGTCATCGGCCGCGACCACCTCGATGCCGGGTCGGTCGCGAGCCCCGAGCGCGAGACCGAGGCGATGCGCGACGGCTCCGACGCGATCGCCGACTGGCCGATCCTCAACGCGTTGCTCAACACCGCCAGCGGAGCGTCCTGGGTCTCGGTGCACCACGGCGGCGGCGTCGGCATCGGCAAGTCGATCCACGCCGGCGTGGTCGTGGTCGCCGACGGCACCGACACGGCGTACGACAAGGTGACCCGGGTGCTG
>JAVEEJ010000242.1 GCA_030840515.1 Frankiaceae bacterium
AGCTGTGCCAGCCCGATCCACAACGGCCACCACAGCAGGCTCGCCCGTGCCACTGACAGGTAGAACGACGAGGTGGCGAGAGTGGCGACCTGCAGGCCGACGTAGGTCGACTCCGCCCAGCGCCGGCGCCACAGCAACCAGCCGGTCAGTGCGAGCCCCACGAGGACGGCGAGGATCTCCGCCCGGAACGACCAGGTGTACTCCGCGGTCAGCCCGCTCTCGCCGAAGGCTCCGCGCCAGGTGGTGTGGAACGCCCCCACGGGGTTGGTGAACCGCCGGCCCCACACGTCGCGTTGCGCGTGCTGCCATCCGAGCCAGTCACCCGTCACCTCGTGCTGGTGCACGAGCAGCGTCAGCAACGCCAGGCCCGGAACCATCAGCCACGCGGCATCGGGACGAATGCGGGCTCGGTGCTGCACGACGTACTCGACAACCAGCGCGATGGCCAGGAAGACGCCGGTGATCCGCACGAAGCACGACAGGGCACACAGGCAGCCGGCGAGCTGCCACCCGCCGCGACGCGCCGCGAGCCACGCGGGCAGGGCCAGGGCGAGGAAGAGCGCTTCGGAGTAGCCGGCGGCGAGGAACACGGCGTAGGGCGAGAGCAGGAGGGCGAGTACGGCGTGAGCCGGGAGCCGACCGTCTCCTCCCTCCAGCCGAGCGATCCTCGCCATCGCGGCGCACGCGACAGCGCCCGCGAACAACGAGACCAGGAGCCCGGCCGCGCGGTAGTCCAAGCCGAAGAAGTGCAGTCCTCGCTCGACGGCGGGGAGGCCGGGGAAGAACGCGACGACGCCGCGGTCCGGGTAGTGCTCCGGGTAGCCCTGGTAGCCGAACTGCGCGACCTTGGTGAACAGCTGCGCGTCCCACCGATCCCAGCGGAACAGCCAGCCGGGCAGCGCATCGCCGGGTTTGCCGCTGAGCCCCCACACACCGACGAGCGACGCCGTGAACACCGCGACGCGGGTCGCCCACCAGGCCCGCTGCGCCTCGCTCACGAGTAGGCGGGTCTGCCCGTGGCGGGCGCGAGCTGGACGCCCAGGGCCACCTGGTCGACCGAGCCGTCGAGCACCCCACCCGCCGGGTCGTCCACGTCGTCGCGCCGGACCACGTCGAGGTCAGGTCGGTAGATGTCTCGCACGACCAGCCCCATGAACACCGCAAGTGCGATGTCACGCACGACGATGGCGAGCCCGAAGCCCATGTACTCGATGCCCTGCCCCGGCTTGTCGTTGCCGACGAAGAAGTAGAAGCGGGTGACCAGCACGGCCAGCTCGGCGAACTGCCAGACGAGGAACGGTCGCCACCTCGGTCGTGCCAACACGGCGAGCGGGATCAGCCAGATCACGTACTGCGGCGAGTCGACCTTGTTGACCAGGAGGAACCCGGCCACCGCCAGGAACAACAGCTGAGGCAGCCGCGGCCGCCGCGGCGCGTCCCAGGCAAGCGCCATCACGCTGATGAGGACGGCGACCGTGAGCCAGAAGACGCCGGCATTGAGGTCGGCAGGTGTCACGGGGTTGCCGGGGTCGAACTGGAAGTCGGTATGGGCGTCATGGCCGAACACCCGGCGCATCAGCGTCAAGCCGTGCGAGGCGAATCCACCACGCCAGGCCACCAGCGCCAGAGCGAGCAGCATGGCCGCGAACAACCACCGGGTGGCGTCGCTCGTCCGGCCGACCATGACCAAGGTCGCCCAGACCATCAACCCGATGGCAGCGATGGCGGTGAGGCCGACCAGCAGCTTGACGAACAGCTGCGTTCCGTCCGTCGCATTCACCAAGTTGCGCTGGAGCATGAACCACAGGGAGTCCCAGTCGGCCGGACGCTGCTTGTTGAGCACCCAGAACCGGGACCAGGCGTTCTCGCCTGAGGCGTCGATGGCGAAGCGGCCCTGCGGCGTTGGTCGGAAGCTGTTCGCGGCGAGGTAGATGGGCAAGTTGATGACGGCGAAGGCAAGCCCGGCCGCGGCGGCGGTCTTCGCCCACGCGGACAGCTTCCCCGCCCGCAAGCACAGCGGCAGCAAGACGGCGAGCATGAGCGCGGGGTAGAGCTTCGTGGACGTGCCGACCGCGATCCAGATGCCGGCCGGGACCAACCAGCGGCGAGACCAGGCGTGCACGGCGAGGGCCATGGCGGCGGCGGCGAGCAGGTCCCAGTTGGTGTACGCGTGGACCACCATCGCCGGCGCCAGCGCCACCATCGCCGCGTCCCAGGGCCGGCGGCGTGCGGTCTTCGCGGTGAGCACCACGACGAGCATCAGGCAGGCGGCCAGGATCATCGCGGTGATGTCGAAGAAGGCCTCGGCCTCATGAGAGTCGGAGACGTAGGGCAGCGACCGAGCGGCCCCCGAGGCGAGCCACATCACCCCGCCGATCACCACCGGGTACTCGACGGGGTGGTCGACGTACGGCGTCTCGCCGGTGTTGAGGCCTTCGGCGTAGTAGAGCGCCGTGACGTCGGAGTAGCAGAGCCGGGTGTACTGGTGCTCCTTGGTCCAGGAGAACGGGTCCCGGCACGCCGCCTTCTGCGCCCAGGCCAACCCGATCGTCAGGAAGGTGAAGACCAGCAGCACCCGCAGTGGCGTCCAGAACGGGTGCGCGCCGAGCCGCGCGTGCCGGCCCACCGGGCCGCCGAAGGCGTAGCCCGCGCCGGCGCCCACGGGGTCGTCGTCATGAGAGGGCAGGACGATGTCGCGCGGGTCGACGAGGGTCACGGGCGACATCGTGGCCGACCGCGCCGCTCGCCGCTACGAGCCACCCCGCCTAGGGGGACGATGAGGGCTGCGGGCCGGCGTCCTGAGTCGCGCTGGGCTGCGGGGTCGGGCTGCCACCTCCGGGCGGCTGCGTCACAGGAGGCAGCGTCGGGACCTGGGTCGGGACCTGCGTGGGCAGCGTCGCCACCGGGGTGGGGGTCGGCGTTGCCGTGCTCGTGTTCGTGGGCGGCGCCGGGTTCTTCGCATCCCCCACGTTGGCCGGCGGCGGGAAGCCCTTCACGGGCTGCCCCTCCATGGCGGCGTCCATGAAGGCTTTCCAGATGCGCGCGGGCAGCGTGCCGCCTGTGACCTCGCCGAAGCCGGCGAGGTTGCGCAGCGGCTTCCTGCCATCGCGGTAGATGTGCACGGAGGCGGCCAGCTGGGGGACGAAGCCGCAGAACCAGGCGTCGGTGTTCTCCTGGACGGTCCCGGTCTTGCCGGCTGCCGGACGGCCCCCGGCGAGCTGGGCACTGCGGGCCGTCCCCTCGGTGAGCACGTGCTGCATGGCGAACGTCGCGTCGGCCATCACGTCCTTGTCGAAGGCCTGGTCGGTGTCGTCCTTCGCCTTGTAGAGCTGCTTCTTCCCCTCCCGCACCGAGAGCACCAGGAACGGAGTCGCGTGCGTGCCCTGCGCGGCGAAGGTGGCGTAGGCATCGGCCATCTGGAAGCTGTTGGTCGCCACCGTGTCGCCCGAGCCGAGGAAGACGTTGGTCAGGGCCTTGCTCGGATCGATGTCGCTGGTGATACCGGCGGCCTTCGCGGTGTCGATGACCTTCGACGGGCCCCCCGCGTCGAGCCCGAGCTGGTAGTAGACGGTGTTGACCGAGTGGGCGGTCGCGGTCACGAGATCGATCTGGCCGAACTGCTCACCTCGGCCGGGGCCGAAGTTCTGCACCGGGCCACGGCCGGGGAAGTCCTTCGGGGAGTGGCCGTCGTAGCGGCTCTTCAGCGAGATGCCGTCCTTGAGCGCGGTCACGAGGACGAAGGGCTTGAACGCCGAGCCGGGCTGGCGCTTCGCCTGCGTCGCGTCGTTGAGCTGGCGCTCGCCGTAGTTGCGGCCACCGAACATGGCCTTCACATGGCCGGTGCCGGGCTCCACGGCAGTCAGCGAGGTGTGCACGTCAGCCGGTGACTTGGGGAAGGCCTCGGCCACGGCCTTCTCGGCAGCGACCTGTGCCTTGTAGTCGAGCGTCGTGACGATGTTGAGGCCGCCGAGGTTGATCTGGTCCTCGGTGATCTTGTGCTTCGCGAGCTCGCTCTGCACCGCCTGCATGATGTAGCCGCGCGGGCCGGTGGTGCCGGCGCGGCCCCGCACATGCAGCGCCGGGAACGTGAGGGCATCGCGCTTGGCCTCGGTCAGCCAGCCCTTCTTCACCATGCCGTCCAGGACGTAGGTCCAGCGGGCCTTGGCGCGCTCCGGGTGGTTCACGGGGTCGTAGCCCGCGGGGGAGCGGATGATCGCCGCGATCACGGCCGCTTCGCTGGTCGTCAGCTGCGAGACGTCCTTGCTGAAGTAGGTCTGGCTCGCCACCTGGATGCCATAGGCCTGCCGGCCGAAGTAGATGGTGTTGAGGTAGCTCTCGAGGATGTCGCTCTTGCTCTTCTGGTTGTTGAGCTTGACCGCGATCACGATCTCCTTGAGCTTGCGCGTCAGCGTCCGCTCCTGCGTCAAGTAGGCGTTCTTCGCGTACTGCTGGGTGATCGTGGAGCCGCCCTGGACTTCCCCGCCGCGCAGGTCTGCCCAGAGTGCGCGCCCGATGCCGCGCGGCGAGATCCCCGACTCCGAGTAGAAGTTGCGGTCCTCGGCAGCGAGTACGGCGTGCTGGACGTCCGGCGGCACCTTCGACAACGGCACCGTGATGCGGTTCTGGGCACCAAGTCGCCCGAGCTCGTTCCCGTCGGCGAACCTGATGACCGTCGTCTGCGAGGTCGCCAGCTTGTTCAGCTGGCTCAGGTCGGTGTTGAGGTAGGCGACGACGAACAGCAGGAAGAGCAAGCCGAAGAAACCCCCGGCCACGGCCGTGCTCTGCCGCCAGGACGGGACGAACCGACGAGGCCCCTCGTAGGCAGCGCGGGGATAGTCGATGTGGATCTTCTTCACGGCACCTCAGGTTGCGCGAGTGGGTGGGAGCTGGGTGTCCCGGCTCTGCCCGGGTGCGGCTGTGCTTACTCCTCCGCTACGGCGGCCGCCGCAGCGCCCTTGCCGCGCCGAACCCGCTTCGCCCCGCCGAGCCGGACCGGCGGATGCACGGTCGACTCCAGGACGTACGAGCAGTCGAGGTGGTTCCACCCGCAGCTTCGGCAGACCTCCACGACGTAGACCGTGAACTCGCCGTACTCGTCCGCCAGGGCCTGCAGCTCGACGCTCTGCCGGACCCTGCCGTTGACCTCGGCCTTGAACACGTCGCCGTAGGTGTAGGTGACGTGGATCAGCCGTTCCTTCTTGCACACCGGGCAGTCGAGCTGGGTCGGCTCGCCGTGGAACTTGGCCGCACGCAGCAGGTAGGGGTGCGCGTCGCAGACATCCAGCGAGGAGGCTCGTCCGGTGAACAGGGCGGCCAGCGTGGACCGGCGCGCGAGCGCGTAGTCGACCCGGCTCCTCACCACAGCCATGGCGGGAAGGGTACGACGAGCCTGGGCGTGCGGGCAGGCATGACGGCACCCGATGGACACCTCCGCGACACGTCGGTGACGCCCCGACTTGCACCACTCGTCGCTCTCGCTTATGGTTCGGCGTATCCGTTCGATGTATCGATTCGATATATCGAAAATCGGCTACTGAGCGTGAGAGGAGCACCCGTGGCGAAGCGGTCCGGTGTCCTCGAGCTCGCCGTGCTGGGCCTGCTCAACGACTCTCCCCTCCACGGCTACGAGCTCCGCAAGCGCCTGAACGCCGTACTCGGCACCTTCCGCGCGATCAGCTACGGCTCGCTCTACCCGTGCCTCAAGGAGCTCGTGGGCCGGGGCTGGATCGCCGAGGACGGACCCGCGGACCTCGGTGTCGGACCCGCGCTGAGCAGCCGTCGCAACAAGATCGTCTACAAGCTCACCGCCGACGGCAAGGAGCAGCTCGCCGAGCTCCTCGGCCACGCGGGCCCCGCCTCCTGGGAGGACGAGGGGTTCGGGGTGCACTTCGCCTTCTTCGCCCAGACCGACGCGGCCGTCCGGATGCAGATCCTCGAGGGCCGGCGCAGCCGGCTGGAGGAGCGGCGCGAGGGCGTCCGAGCGGCGCTGGTCCGCACCCGGGAGCGGCTCGACGGCTACACCCTCGAGCTGCAGAAGCACGGTCTTGAGTCAGTCGAGCGCGAAGTGCGCTGGCTCAGCGAGCTGATCGATTCAGAGCGGCGCGGGAACCCTCTCGCCGTAACCACCACAAGCTCTGCGCCGACTCCGGCGCAGGACCGATAAGAAGGAGCGCCCGCATGGGTTCCGTCCGTGTCGCCATCGTTGGCGTCGGCAACTGCGCCAGCTCGCTCGTGCAGGGCGTCGAGTACTACAAGGACGCCGACCCGGCGGCCCGCGTACCCGGCCTCATGCACGTCCAGCTGGGCGACTACCACATCCGTGACATCGAGTTCGTCGCTGCGTTCGACGTCGATGCGAAGAAGGTCGGACAGGACCTCGCGCACGCCATCGGCGCCAGCGAGAACAACACCATCAAGTTCGCCGACGTGCCCCCCACGGGCATCACCGTGCAGCGCGGCCACACCCTCGACGGTCTCGGCAAGTACTACATGCAGACGATCGACGAGTCCGACGAGACCCCGGTCGACGTCGTCGCAGCGCTGCGCGAG
Source organism: Frankiaceae bacterium (assembly GCA_030840515.1). Taxonomy (GTDB): domain Bacteria; phylum Actinomycetota; class Actinomycetes; order JAVEEJ01; family JAVEEJ01; genus JAVEEJ01. The sequence goes on from JAVEEJ010000242.1 coordinate 6,550, forward strand.
GCGCAGGTCGACGTCCTCATCTGCTACCTGCCCGTCGGGTCCGAAGAGGCGGCGAAGTTCTACGCGCAGTGCGCGATCGACGCCGGGGTCGCGTTCGTCAACGCGCTGCCGGTGTTCATCGCCGGCACGCCCGAGTGGGCGGAGAAGTTCCGCGCCGCGGGCGTCCCGATCGTGGGCGACGACATCAAGAGCCAGGTCGGAGCCACCATCACGCACCGCGTGCTGGCGAAGCTGTTCGAGGACCGCGGCGTGATCCTCGACCGCACCTACCAGCTGAACGTCGGCGGCAACATGGACTTCATGAACATGCTCGAGCGCGACCGGCTCGAGTCGAAGAAGATCTCCAAGACCCAGGCCGTGACCTCCAACATGGAGCACGACATGGGCAAGCGCAACGTGCACATCGGCCCGTCCGACTACGTCGCGTGGCTGGACGACCGCAAGTGGGCCTACGTCCGCC
>JAVEEJ010000345.1 GCA_030840515.1 Frankiaceae bacterium
CCGCCGCGTGACCGCGTCGAGCTGCTGGCCGTCGAGCCCGGACACGATGACGCGTGCCGGTGTCGTCGCGACCTCCCAGCGGTCGATCACCTCGCGGGTGGGCTCGGCGCCGAGCAGCAGCAGCTCCGCGTCGCGTTCACCCACCATGAGCGGACGGTGCGGGGGTTCGTCGCCGCTGCCGGCCACGAGTACGACGCGATCGGCCTGCCGCAGGCAGGTGTCGCGCCAGCTGCCGGGGGAGGTGGCGACTAGTACGACCGCGTCGTGGTCGCGCTCGAGTCGCTCGAGCTCCCGGGTGCTGACCTGACCGGGGACGACCACATCGACGTGCTGCTGGAGCCCGCGCACCAGCAGGTCGGCGACGAAGGCGACCGGGGTCGGCCCGTCGACAGCTGGCGCGATCGCGATGAGCCGCGGCCGTTGGCTACCGCGCGGTGCCCCCGCGTCGCCGACCTGAAGCCGGCGGGCCAGGTCGGTCGCAAGGGCATGGGCGGCGTCGGCGTTGCTGCCGACCGCCTTCGTGAACGAGGTCCGCGCGACGCGGATCAGCTCGCTGTCCCGCCGTCCACGCACTGTCGCGGCACGCGGCTCGCCCGTGAGCAGGCCGAGCTCTCCGACCACACCACCGCGGGTGACCTCGTCGACGACCTGACCGTCGCGCACCACCTCGAGCCGTCCGGTCTTGACGATGTAGAGGCTGTCGGCCTTCGTGCCCTCCTCGAAGAGGACCTCACCGGCCGGCACCGCCACGGTGCGGGCGGCCTTGGCCAGCTGTGCGAGTACGGCGGCCGGTAGTGGGGCGAAGACAGGCGCGGCGCGCAGCAGGTCGACGGTCGTGTGCGCGTCGACGTACTCGCGCCCCATCGGCTGCTGCCTGGCCTTCGCCGGCGCGGACTCCGCTGCGGCGACGACGTCGGTGCGCAGGTCGTCGGCGACGCCCTCCTCGACCGCCGCGGGCCGGCGCAGCCCCAGCGCACCCACGGCCACCACCGCGAAGCAGATCGCGGAGAAGACCCAGCCGTGGCGGAAGGCGTCGCGGGCCTGCAGCGGAGAGGGCTGGCCGATGATGATGACGAGGACGCTGATGCCGAGTACGGCGCCCAGCTGGCGGGCGCTCGACGACAGAGCCGACGCGGTGGCGTAGCGGCCACCCGGAACTGCGGCGACGGCGGCGCTGCCCAGGATCGGCAGCGTGAGGCCGACGCCAAGACCCGACATGACCTGGCCCGGCAGCCACTGGCTGAGGAACGCGGGGGTGCTGCCGACGGCGGTGAGGTACCACAGGAAGCTCGCAGCCCACAGCGCGGCGCCGGGCACGACCAGGATCCGCGCGCCGCGGGTGTCGGCGACCTTGCCAAGGGTCCCGGCGACGACGGCGGCGACCAGCGCGCCGGGCATCACGGCAAGGCCGGAGCGGGTGATGTCGTAACCCCAGATGTAGTGCAGCCACAGGATGTGGGTCAGCAGGTAGGCGTAGAAGCCCATGCCGGCGATGACGGTGAGCCCGAGGGCTGGCGCGAAGCCGCGCAGCTTGAGCAACGCGGGGTCGACCACGGGCGAGCGGTGGCGCGCGGACCGTGCGGCGAAGGCCGCGAGCAGCACAACGGCGCCGACCGCGAAGCCGATGACGCGTGCCGAAGCCCAGCCCCAGTGCTCGCCCTGCACCAGAGCCGTCGTCAGGCCGCCGAGGCCGAGTGCGAGCAGCCCCGAGCCGAGCAGGTCGGGCATGGTGCGGCGACCTGGGGCGCGGCTCTCGACCAGCGACACGCGGCTCGCCAGCAGTGCGCCGATGCCGAGTGGCACGTTGACCAGGAAGGCGAGCCGCCAGCCGCTGGCGTCGACGAGCGCGCCGCCGATCGGTGGACCGAGCCCCGCAGCGAGCGCCGCCGCGGCCCCCCAGAGGCCGATGGCGTGCGAGCGCCGCTCTCCCGGGAAGGCGTCGATGACGAGCGCGAGCGACGCCGGCACGAGGGTCGCGGCGCCAACCGCCTGCACGACCCGCGCGGCGACCAGCCAGCCGAGGCTCGGTGCCGCCGCGATGGCGCCCGAAGCAACGGTGAACAGCAGCACGCCGCCGAAGAACATCCGGCGTCGGCCGAGCAGGTCGGCGAAGCGGCCGGCCGTGACGAGCAGGGCGGCGAAGACGATGTTGTAGGCGTTGAGCACCCACGACAACGAGGCGTAGCTCGCGCCCGTGAAGTCCTTCTGCATGTCGGGGAACGCGACGTTGACGATCGTGGAGTCGAGGAACGCGAGGAACGCGCCGAACGACGCGACCAGCAGCACTCCGGCGGTGGCGTCGCGACGTCGGCTCAGGACGACGACGCCCCCGAGCGTTGCTTCCCCCATCGCCGCCCTTCCCCGTGGCTTTGATCGGCGAGCCTAGGAGATAGCGGACAAAATCGGCACTGCTGTCAGGTGTCTTCCTGCTGACACCCGCCTCGGGCTCAGACCTCGAGCCGCTCCACCGCGCCCTCCGCGCCGTCGCGCGGCCCCACCTCGACGAGCAGCATGGCGACGAGGACGAGGAAGGCACCAGAGGCGGTGCGCAAGCCGAAGGAGTCTCCGGCGACGAGTACGCCGAACACCCCCGCGAACACCGGCTCCATGGTGAGCACGACCGCCGTGCGGGTCGGGCTCAGGTGTGACTGCGCCCAGGTCTGGACCAGGAAGCCGACCGCGGTCGCGGCCAGGCTGGTCAGCAGCAGAGCGCCCCAGACGCCGGCGTCAGGCGGCATCGCGAGTCGCCCTCCAATGGCGGGGACCCCGCACAGGACGGCAACCACGAGCAGCTGGACCACTGCCAGGCCGACCGGGTCGCGGCCGGCTGACCACTCCCCGAGCCCGACGATGTGCGCGGCGAAGGCGATCGCCGTGAGCACCGTGAGAGCTTCGCCGAACCCGATGCTGAAGCCGCGCAGCGACAGGAGGGCCAGCCCTCCCGTCGCGAGCGTCACGGCGATCCAGGCCATCCGGGTCACCGACTTGCGCAGGAGTAGCGCGGCGATGAGCGGGGTGAACACGACGAACAGACCGGTGATGAACCCTGACACCGAGGCGCGGGTGTGCGCGAGACCGAAGGTCTGGGTGATGTAGCCCACGCCCTGCGCGAGCCAGAGCCAGGCCCACTTGCGTCGTCCATCCTTCCCGATCTGTGCCTACGAGCGGGGTCGCAACAGCAGCATTACGCCGGCCGCGATGGCGAAGCGCCAGGTCAGGAAGTCGAGCACCGGCATCCGCTCGATGGCGTCCTTCACCACCACGAACGTGCTG
>JAVEEJ010000349.1 GCA_030840515.1 Frankiaceae bacterium
TGCCAGCCGCCGTCGTACTCGCTCAGCCAGTCGAGTTGCTCCTCGCCATAGCTCGCCGACGACGAGGCGCGCAGCGGCAGCTCGGACGTGCGCTCAGCGAGGAGGTTGCCCCAGGGCTCGACCTCGAAGCGGGTGATGGTCGCGCCACGCGCGGAGTCGACCACCACCCGAGTGGCGCCGGCCTGGAGGATCAGCGGATCGCTCATGCCGGGGGCGCGACGCAGGTCTGGCGCAGCTCCCCGGCCAGCTCGACCCGGCTGACGACCTCATCGCCAGGCGCGAGGTAAATCGGCGGCTTGAAGCCCATGCCGACACCAGCGGGAGTCCCGGTCAGGATCACGTCTCCCGGGCGCAGCGAGCAGATCCCCGAGATGTACTCGATGCACTCACCCACGGAGAAGACGAGGTCCGAGGTGTTGCTGGACTGGCGTACCACGCCGTTCACCGTGCACTCGAGGTCGATGGCGTCAGGGTCGGCGTACTCGTCCGCCGTCACCAGCTGCGGCCCCAGTGGCAGGAACCCGGGATAGCTCTTGCCCAGGCTGAACTGCGGGTTGGTCTTCGTGGCGAACTGCGTGTCGCGCGCGGAGTAGTCCTGGGCGCCCGTCACGCCGGCGACGTGGTCCCACGCGGTTGCCGCCGGGATCCGGAAGCCACCGCGTCCGATGACGACGGCAACCTCGACCTCCCAGTCGACGGCCGACGTGTACGCCGCCACTGTGCCCACCGCAGGGGCGATGCAGGACGGGAACTTCGTGAAGACCAGCGGAACCTCGGGCAGCGGCGCGCCTGCCTCGGCCGCGTGGGCTCGGTAGTTGAGGCCGACCGCGAAGACCTGGCCCGGGTTGCTGACGACCGGGTCGGTTGCCTCCGGGCTGTAGCTGCCTGTGGCGTGGCTGTCGTCGATCGACTCCGCCCAGCGGCGGAACTCGTCCCACTGGGCGAGCAACGACTCGGTTGTCGGTCCGAAGCGCAGCTCGCTCGCGGCGGCGATGTCCGTCGTCACCCATGCAGGTGCGAGGTCGAAGCGGCCACCGATGGACTCGTCGGAGGCTGCCGCAGGTCGCACGAGCTGGGCCCGTCCGCCGATGGAGGCGATCCTCATGCCGCTGTGATCCCGCCGTCGATGACCAGCCCGGAGCCGGTGATGAAGGCGCCGGCGTCGCTCGCGAGGTAGAGCGCGGCCTGGGCTACCTCGAGCGGGGTGCCGAGCCGGCCGACCGGTTGGCGGGCGATGAGCTCCTCGCGCCGCTTCGCCGGGTCGGGTGCCTCGTCCATGAGCCGTCCCACCCACGGAGAGTCGACGGTACCGGGGCAGATGCAACTGCATCGGATGCCTTGTCCGGCGTACTGCACGGCGACCTGCCGGGTCAGCGCGATGACCGCACCCTTGCTAGCGCAGTAGGCGGCGCGGTCACGCAGGCCGATCATCCCGGCCACGGATGCGGTGTTGACGATGACGCCGCTGCCGCGCTCCAGCATGCCGGGCAGCACGGCCTTGATGCTGAGGAAGACACCCCGGGCGTTGACGGCGAAGACGCGGTCCCACTCCTCAGGAGTGCAGGCGAGTACGTCGGCTGTGGAGCCGATACCGGCGTTCGCGAACAGCGTGTCCACCTTGCCGAGGTCGTCGTGCACGGCGGTGAACGCGGCGGCGACGGCTGCCGGGTCGCTGATGTCCACCGACTGGGTGAAAGCACCTGGCGGCGCGCCTGTCGGGTCGACGTCGAGGGTGGCCACTCGGGCGCCGGCCTCGAGCAGCAGGCGGATCAGCTCGAGGCCGATGCCTGACCCCCCACCGGTCACGACAGCGACTCGGCCTGCGAAGTCGGTCCAGCTCGGCACCACGTCGGTCCTCGTCTCAGGCACTGTCCGCGGCGGGATCGCCGGCGGGCATGGGGGAGAAGTAGTCGGGATGACTGGCGATGAGGTGAGGCAGCACGCGCAGCGTCTCCCGCGTGTGCTGGCGAGCGGCGGCCAGCGCCACCTTGCGGTTGGCGGTGGCTATCCCGTCGACGATGGCCCGGTGCTGGCGCACCAGCATGCGCATCACGTCCTGGGTGACGAGGGACATGTGACGCACCCGATCCAGGTGAACCTTGGACTGAGCGATGGTGTCCCACACGTTCTCGTGGCCCGACAAGGCGCAGATGATCCGGTGCATCGCTTCGTCGTGGCGCACGAAGCCGACCGGGTCGCGGTCGGCGGCGCACTGGCGTTGGGCGCTGATCTCACGGCGCATCGCGGCAATGTCGCGCGCGGCAACGGGCGTCGAGCCTGACAGCGCAAGCTCGATGCACGCGGTCTCCAGCGTCTCCCTGACGAACTGAGCCTCGCGGAAGCGCGCCAGGTCGACCTTGGACACGAGCGTCCCCGACTGCGGACGCACCTCGACGAGGCCCGCTTGTCGCAGCCGCTGGACCGCTTCGCGCACCGGTGTGCGGCTGACGCCGTACTCGCTTGCCAGCTCGTTCTCCGAGAGGGCCTGTCCGGGAGTGAACCGCAGCGTGACGATGTCGGAGACCAGGCGCGCGTGCACCGTCGTCGCCAGAGGGTCAGCCACGGTGCCTCCTGTCTGCTTGTCAGGACCTGCGACTTGCACACTAGTATACAAGTATGGACCCGAGGCAACTCACCGGCCGAGATGACGGTTTCGTCATCGAGGACATCCGCGTCACCACGGTCAGCGTGCCCTTGGAGGCACCGCTGCGACACGCGATCGGCGCGCACTGGAAGCGGTTCGTGCGCACCGTGGTCGAGGTGGTCACCAAGGACGGGATGGTCGGCCTGGGCGAGATGGGCGGTGGCGGGCAGAGCTCGGAGGACGCGATCCGCGGACTGCTGCCGCTCGTCAAGGGGATGAGTCCCTTCGACGTCGAGCTGCTGCGGTTCCGGATCTGCAACCCGACCGCCAGCCTCTACAACAACCGCGCGCAGCAGCATGCCGCTCTGGAGTTCGCGTTCCTCGACCTGGTGGGGCAGCGACTTGGCGTGCCGGTGCATGACCTGCTCGGTGGGCGCGTCCGCGACGAGGTGCCGTTCGCCAGCTACCTGTTCTACAGGTACGGGCACCCGGCGACGGGTGAGCACGAGGTGCGCACGCCGGAGCAGCTGGTGGAGCACGCCCGTGACCTGAAGGCGAGGCACGGCTTCACCGTGCACAAGCTCAAGGGCGGCGTCTTCGACCCGGAGTACGAGATCGACTGCTACCTCGCGCTCGCCGAGGCGTTCCCGGACGACAACCTGCGCTACGACCCCAACGCCGCGTTGTCGATCGAGCAGAGCATCCGCGTGGCGGACCGGATCGCCGGTCTGCGCAACGACTACCTCGAGGACCCGACCTGGGGCTTGCAGGGGATGAAGGCGGTTCGGCGCCCGGGCTTGCTGT
>JAVEEJ010000025.1 GCA_030840515.1 Frankiaceae bacterium
AGCCCGACCCGGTCCACCTCTGCGGGCGGTATGACGATCACCGACCAGTCGGCTGCGCGCTTCATCACGCCGGCGTACACGCGCTCGCGTGCCTCCGGGGTCAGCAGCTTGGAGTCGGCAAGCCCAGGGACCTCTCCGCGCTTGCCCTCGGGCAGCACGACCGCGGCGACCACCAGCGGGCCAGCGCACGCGCCCCGACCGGCCTCGTCCGCCCCGGCCACCGGCGTGAGCCCGCGTCGCTGCAGCGCACGCTCGAAGGCCCAGAGCCCGAGCGCGTCACGCCGGACGACGACGCGAGGAGGGGTGGCAGCCATGACGGGGTCAGCGTACGGCGGCAGGTCGCCGCCGGCGCCGAACCACGAACAACCCGGACGCGGCGAGTACGCCGGACTCCAGCGGCACCCCGTCGGCGAGGAAGGTGCGCGGCACCGGCAGCATCCCGAACCGGTGCGGCGGCCAGACCTTCACGAAGGCCCGCCCGATGACGTTGCGCTCCGGGATGGTGCCCTGGTGGTCGTCCTGATGGAGGCGCGAGTCGCCCGAGGCGCCGCGGTGGTCACCCATCACCCACAGCCGCCCCTTGGGCACCGTGATCGGCCCGAACACCGCATGGTCGTCTTCGAACAGATAGGGCTCGTCCAGGGCAACGCCGTTGACGACGACGCGGCCCTTCGCGTCGCAGCACTGCACCGTGTCGCCGGGGACGCCGATGACGCGCTTGATGAAGTCCTTCTCACTGGGGGGCGCGGCGCCCACGGCGCGCCCGATCCCGCGCAGGAACCTGCGGACCGGGTTGTGCGACGCGGGAGACGTCGGCACCTCCGCGCCCCAGGACGGCGGTCCGCGGAAGACGACGATCTCGCCGCGGTGGATGCCGCGGAAGTCGTAGACCAGCTTGTTGACCAAGACCCGGTCGCCGTTGCAGCCGTGGCAGCCGTGGAGCGTCTTCTCCATCGACTCCGACGGGATGAAGAACGCCTGAACGAAGAAGGCCTTGATGACCAGGGCCAGCGCCAGCGCGACGAGCACGAGCAGCGGGATCTCGCCGCGTAGCCCGCGAGAACGGCTCATGGAAGACGAGTACGCCGACGTCTGCGCAACAGGGCGAACGGCGCGACGAGCAGCGCCCCGGCCAGATAGGGCGCCCCTGGGAGGGCCATGCCCTGCAGGGTCTTCTGCTTGAAGGTCTGCGGGATGGACAGCTTGCCGGCGTGGTCGGTCGGCCAGACGACGACGAACGCCCGGCCGATCACCTTGTTCTCCGGCACCGTGCCGCCGCCGGGGCTGCCGAGGTGGGCTCGACTGTCGGAGGACTGCGACCGGTGGTCACCCATCACCCAGAGCCGGCCCTTCGGCACCTTCACCGGCCCGAACGGAGCATGGTCGTCCTGGTAAAGGTAGGGCTCGTCAAGCGCGACGCCGTTGACCGTGACCCGGCCCTGGGGGTCGCAGCACTGCACGGTGTCGCCGGGCACCCCGATCACGCGCTTGATGAAGTCCTTCTCGCCCAGCCGCCCGAACCCGATCAGGCCGCTGAGCCAGCGGGCGGCCTTCTGCACCGCGTTGCCGGGGGGTGGGGCCTGGAACTCGGGAGTGAAGGAGTCGAGGCCGTTGAAGACGACGACCTCGCCGCGCCGCACGTCCCGGGTCCGGTAGACGAGCTTGTTGACCAGAACGCGGTCACCGACCTGGAGCGTCTGCTCCATCGACCCGGACGGGATGTAGAAGGCCTGGATGAGGAAGGCCTTGAGCAGCAGCGCGAGCACCAGGGCGATGGCGATGAGCACCGGCAGCTCACGCAAGAAGCTGCCGTGCGGCTTGTCGTGCGTGCCCGGTGTGGCCGCCGCCTCGTCGTCGACAGCCGTCGAGGTGTTGACGGGGGCAGCGGGAGGCGCGTCGGCGCCCGGATCCTCAGACATCGGTGCGCAGCCTAACCACGCAACCTGGGATCAACTGGCCGGCGTGGCCTCGCGGCGCTCCTTGATCTTCGCCGCCTTGCCGCGCAGATCGCGGAGGTAGTAGAGCTTGGCCCGGCGGACGTCGCCGAGGGTGACGATCTCGATCTTGTCGATGACCGGGGTGTGCATCGGGAACGTGCGCTCCACGCCCACGCCGAAGCTCACCTTGCGCACCGTGAACGTCTCGCGCACGCCGCCGCCCTGTCGGCGGATCACCACGCCCTGGAACACCTGGACACGGGAGCGGGTGCCCTCGACGACCTTCACGTGGACCTTCAGCGTGTCGCCGGGACGGAAGTCCGGGTGGTCGCTCCGCAGCGAGGCGGCGTCGAGCGCGTCGAGGGTGTGCATGGTTGAACCGCTTCCGGTGGGTCGAGTGGGGTGCCGCTCAGCGGCAGCCGCCTAGTCTGCCACAGGCGGGTCGGGCGGGGCGAACCCGCCCTCGACCCCGTCCAGCACCGTCAGATCGCGCTCGTCGAGCGTGTCCCGGTCGAGCTTGGCCAGCAGGTCGGGCCGGGTGGCTGCGGTCCTGCGCAGCGCCTCGTCGCGTCGCCAGCGCGCGATCGCCCTGTGGTCGCCCGACAGGAGGACGGGCGGGGTCTCAAGGCCACGCCACGACGGCGGTCGCGTGTAGGCCCGGTACTCCAGCAGCCCGTCGCTGTGCGACTCGTCGACGACGCTCTCGGGGTTGCCCAGCACTCCGGGGAGCAGTCGGGCGACCGCCTCCACCACGGCGAGCACGGCCACCTCTCCCCCGTTGAGCACGTAGTCACCGAGCGAGACCTCGAGCACGCGAGCCCGCGAAGCGGCGTACTCGGCGACACGCGCGTCGATGCCCTCGTAGCGCCCGCAGGCGAAGACCAGCCACGGCTCGGTCGCCAGCTGGGCCGCGATCTGCTGGGTGAACGGCACGCCGGCCGGGGTGGGGATCACGACCAACGGCTCACCCGCGTCGTCGTACTCGTTCCCGAGGAGCTCGTCGAGCGCCCGACCCCAGGGCTCCGGAGACATGACCATGCCGGCGCCACCGCCGTACGGGGAGTCGTCGACGGTGCGGTGCACGTCGTCGGTCCAGCGCCGCAGGTCGTGCACGCGCAGGTCGAGCAGACCCTTCTCGCGTGCCTTCCCGACGAGCGAGAGCTCGAGCGGGCTCAGGTAGTCGGGGAAGATCGTGACGACGTCGACGCGCATCACTCGACCTCGTCGAGCAGGCCGGGCGGGGGGTCGATGACGACCTTGCCTGCGAGTACGTCGACGACGGGGACCATCGCGCGCACGAAGGGAACCAGCACCTCCGGGGCGTCGGCGCGCTCGACGACGAGCACGTCCTGGCCGGGCAGGTGCAACAGCTCTTTGAGCTCGCCGACGGCCGTTCCGTCGACCAGCTCAACGCGCAACCCCTCGAGCTCGTGGTCACGCCACTCATCGGGATCGTCGATCGGCTCGAGGTCGGCGCTGTCCACCACGATCAGCGTGTTGCGCAGCGCCTCGGCGCCGTTGCGGTCCTCGACGCCGAGCAGCTTCAACACCAGCCGGCCGGAGTGCCACCACGCGCGCTCCACCGTCAACGGCCCGCGCTCCGGCGGGTCGGTGATCAGGCTCGCGCCCTCGGCGAAGCGCTCGTCGGGGTCATCTGTGCGCACCTCGACGGTGACCTCACCGCGGATGCCGTGTGCCCTGCCGATGCGCCCGACGACGAGCTGCACGTCTAAGAGTCGGTCAGCGCTCGTCGACGTCGACGAAGTCGACGCGAACGCCCTTGCCGCCGATCGCCGACACCACCGTGCGCAGCGCGTTGGCCGTGCGGCCGGCGCGGCCGATCACCTTGCCCAGGTCATCGGGGTGCACCCGAACCTTCAGCACGTTCGGGCCGCGGCGCTGGGCGCGCTCGTCGACGCTGACGTCATCCGGGTGCTCGACGATCCCCTTGACGAGGTGCTCGAGTGCCTCGTCGAGCATCAGGCGTCAGGGCTCTCGTCGGGAGCGGCACCGCTCGTCGGGTCGGTGGCGGGCTCGGCAGCCGGCGCAGCGGCCTCTGCCGCGGGGGCCTCAGTCGACTCAGCCGCGGGGGCCTCAGTCGACTCAGCCGCGGGGGCCTCAGTCGCCTCAGCCGCGGGGGCCTCAGTCGCCTCAGCCGCGGGGGCCTCAGTCGCCTCAGCCTCTGCAGCCGGAGCCTCGGTCGACTCAGCAGCCGGGGCCTCGGTGGCCTCAGCCGCGGCGGCCTTCTTCGCCGGCGCGCGCTTCTTCGGTGTGGTGGCGGCACCTGCCGCGTCGTCGTGGCTCTCCTTGGCGGCCGCCTCGAAGATCGCCTTCTTGTCGGCCTTCGGCGCGGCGACGAGCATGGGCGGCGGCGCGGGGAGGCCCTTGAACTTCTGCCAGTCGCCGGTGACCTTGAGGATCGCCGCGACCGCCTCGGTCGGCTGGGCGCCTACGCCGAGCCAGTACTGGGCGCGCTCGGAGTCGACCTCGATGAAGCTGGGGTCCTCCTTGGGGTGGTACTTGCCGATCGTCTCGATCGAGCGGCCGTCGCGCTTGGTGCGCGCGTCGGCGACGACGATGCGGTAGTAGGGGGCGCGCATCTTGCCGAGGCGCATGAGCTTGATCTTGGCTGCCACGTGCGTGTGTCTCCGTCGTTGTGGGCGCTGTGTGGACTGCGCTTGGGTGAGCGCTCCGCACGTGGTGGGTCACGCGCGGCGCTGCTCGAGGGGACCCGCCGCGGCCGGGTAGAGGGCCGAGCCGCAGCATGGTGCTCGCGGGCAAGTGTGCCAGACCCGCCGCGGGCCACGCCCGGTGCCTGTCGCGCTGCGTCACTAGCCCGGATGGGCCATGGGCAAGCGCCGCAGCGGGTGGGATGACAGGACGGACCGATCGGAGGCCGTCATGCGCCGTGCACGCAGAGTGATCGTCGTGGTGAGCGCCGCGGGGCTGGCCCTCGTCGGCACGGCCTGGGCAGGCAAGACCCCCACCGCGCCGGCAGGGCTCGCCTTCAGGCCTGGCGTGCTGCTGACCACGAGCGGGCTGCCCTACGGGATCACGCAGGGCGAGCCGAGCATCAAGGTCGACAGCGCCGGGCGGATCTACGTCTCCGCCCCCGCGGCCAATGGCATCGGATGTGAGCTGTGGCGACTCAACTCGACGCTCACCCAGCAGACCTTCATCCGACCCCCGGACAACGGCGTCGGCGGCGGGGACTGCGACATCGCAGTCAGCCGCACGACCCCTGTGGGTCAGTCCTTCCCCACGCTGTCCTACTCGTCCCTCTATCTCGCCAACTTCGTCGTCGCGCGGTCACTCGACGGCGGGACGACGTGGAGCACCTCGCCCGTGGGCTCCGACTGGGTCGGCGACGACCGGCAGTGGAACGCCGCCGCTGAGGGCTCGAGCGTCTACATGAGCTATCACATCGTCACGACGAACAACATCCAGATCGAGAAGAGCACCGACGGCGGGCTGACCTACCACGTCACGACGTTCCCGGTCCCGACCACTCCGGGCAACGGTCAGGCGATCGACGCCGCGCATCTGCCGCAGGCGAACATGAACAACGAGCTCGGCCCGATCGTCGTCGACTTCTCGTCCACCGCCGCAGTGAAGCCGGTCTACACGATCTTCACCGCGCCGGACTCGCTCAGCGAGAACACCGGCAGCGGCGACGGCAGCACCCACACGTTCAACCACGACCTGTTCCTTGCCGCATCGACGGACGGCGGCGTCACCTGGCGCGACACCCTCATCTTCAAGGGCCCGGTTGACCGCACCTACGACCACATCTTCCCGTCGCTCGCGATCGACTCCGGCGGTGGCTTCTGGGCGACGTGGGTCAGTGATGAGGAGCACGTGTACGTCGTGCACGGGACGCGCGCCAGCAACGGCACGGTGACCTGGACCGCGCCCAAGCGCATCGACACCGCCGCCACTCTGGCCAACGTCTACCCCTGGGTCGTCGGCGGAGCCGCCGGTAGGGCTGACGTGGTCTGGTATTCCGGCACATCGACGGACCCGACGCTGACGAACAACGACACCACCAACGACTGGAGCGTGCGCCTCGCGCAGCTGACCTGGGCGTCGAAGTCCGGCGTCACGGTTGCGGCGCAGACCGTTGCGAGCGACCACGTGATCCGCCACGGCGACATCTGCTCGAAGGGCGTGCTGTGCGACCCGACGGCCACCGGTCGCAACCTGCTGGACTTCTTCCAGGTCGCGCTGATGCCCGACGGTCGCGCCGCGATCGCCTGGGCAGACGACCACGCGACTCCCGGCGCGCAGATCTACGTCACCGTGCAGTGCTCCGGGATCAGCGCGACGACTGGGAAGGCGCTGACCTCGACCTGCTGAGCGCGGCGGTCGCGAAGCCGACCAGCGCGAGCAGGAGCAGCCCGAGCCCGGTGAGCGGTGCCCGGCTGCCCGACCCGGTGGTGGCCAGTCCACCGCCCGACTGCGAGCCGCGCCCCTGCTGCTCGCCGGTCACCGCGGGAGTGCCGGCGCCGGCAGGAAGCGCGACCGAGTAGACGCCGCGGCCGAAGTCGGCGGCGTACACGCTGTTGCTCTTCGCGACATAGGCCAGGTCCCACACCGGTGTCTGCGGAAGACCCGAGCCCAACCGCAGCCAGTGCTTCCCGCCGACCGCGTCGTGGGAGAGGAAGACCCCGACGTCGGTCGCGACGACGATGTCGTGTCCCAACAGCAGGATGTCGTTGACCGGCGCCTGCGGCAGGTCTCCGGCCATCGGCTTCCAGGTGACGCCGCCGTCGGCCGACCGGTAGAGCCGCGGTGACTGCACGCCACGACGGAAGCCGCTGAACGCCGCGTAGACGATGCTGGCCTTGTTCGAGGCGACGCGCGTCACCCAGTCAGTCGGCAGGCCCGTCGCCCGGGTCCAGGTCAGGCCGTCGTTGTGCGTGTAGGCGACGTGCCCGTCGTCGGTGCCGGCGTAGATCGTGCCGTCCTCGCTCGGCGGCACCGCGATCGTCGTGACGGTGTCGTAGTTGCGGAACAGCGGGTCGAGCTCGGTCGAGCCCGGCTCACCGTCGGTGAGGTCGGGCGAGATCGGGGTCCAGGTAGCGCCGTCGTCCGTCGAGCGGTGCACGATCGACGAGGCCGTGTAAACGGTTGACGGGTTGCCCGGTGCGAAGACGATCGGCGTCAGCCAGTTCTTGCGCTCGCCGATGACCTGGTTGTCGAACGCGGACGAAGTGTTGCCTCCGTCGTGCGAGACCGCACAGGCGCCGTACTGGCTGCAGCCATAGACGATCTGGTCGTTCTTCGGGTTGATCCGCGTCTCGGTCCCGTCGCCGCCCGTGTAGTCGTTGAAGAAGCCCGCCCCGGTCTGGTTCTGGCGGTCCCACGACCGGTTGCCGCCGTTGTCCTGCAGTCCCGCGGTGATGCGGTTGGGTCGCTGCTGCGAGACGTCGACACTGAAAGGCTGGTTCCACGGCATGTAGGTGCCGTGCACCCAGTGGTTGCCGTTGTCGTCCGAGCGGTAGAGCCCGCCGTCGTTCCCGAGGTACACCCGGCGGGGCACCTTCGGGTCCCAGACCATGGCGTGCTGGTCGGCGTGGAAGCCACTGGGGGTGTCGAAGCTCTGCCCGCCGTCGGTGGACTCCGAGAGGTTCACGCCGGTGGCGTAGACGTGCATGGCGTTCTTCGGGTCGACGTACACGCGCCCGAACCACCAGGCGTACACGTACCCGCCGGTGACGAGCGCGTCGTCGAACGACGACGGCATGTAGGTCGCGCCGTTGTCGGTCGAGGTCCAGAAGCCCTGCGTCAGGCCGTCGATGGTGGAGGCGAGCACGTAGACCCGGTTGTGGTCGGTCGGCGCGAACGCGACGCCGAGCCGCCCGACGGTGGGCACGTTGGGCCCGAAGTACGGAGTGCCGACCGCGGCCCAGGTCTTGCCGGCATCGGCCGAGCGGTAGACCGCCGTCCCTCCGCCCGTGTACTGCCGGTCACCGGGGTGGCGGATCAGGTCCCAGTCGGTGAGCAGCACGACCTTGGGGTCGACCGGGTCGACGGCGACGTCGACGGTGCCGGTCGTTGCGTTCGCGGTGGTGTGCACGCGGGTGAAGTGGTCGCCGCCGTCGGTCGACAGGAAGAGCCCGCGCACGCCGCCGCTGCGATAGAGCGGACCGACCGCGGCGACCCAGACCCGCTTCGGGTTCTTCGGCTCGACCACGATGCGCCCGATGCGCTCGCTGCCGTTGAGGCCGATGTAGGTCCAGTGCAGGCCACCGTCGCGGGATCGGTAGACGCCGTTGCCGCCGTAGGTCAGGGACCCGCCGCCCGGACCGGCCTCACCGGTGCCCGCATAGAGCGTGCCGTCGGACGCGATGGCGAGCGCGCCCATCGCCTGCACCTGCGTGGTCGGCCACACCGAGTGAAAGACCGAGCCCGCATCGCTGGACTTCCAGACGCCGCCGCTCGCGCTCGCGAGGTAGATCGTGTTGGCGTGCTTCGGGTCGACCACGACGTCGAGCACCCGGCCGCCGATGTTGGTGGGGCCTTGCAGCTTCCAGGCCGCCGAGCGGAGGTTGCTGTCCGAGGACCCGGCGGCGAGTACGGCGGCCTGTGCCAGCGCCGCGTCGTACGCCCTGGCAGGAATCTGCTTCCCCAACCCACCCGCGGCGCGCACCGCGACGTCGTCACCCGGCACCTGCGCGGCGCCTAGCTGCGCGAGGGTCGGCACGCGCGGACCGGCTGTCAGAGGCGGCGGCGTCGAGGTCGTCGCGGGGACCGCGACGGCGGCGACGGCGAGCGGAAGCAGCAGCAGGCGTCCCAGTACGCGCATGGAGAGGGAGGTTACGCCCGAATCGGGCCAAACGGGCTGCTGGACTGCCCTCACTGCCGGCTGATGTTCGCAACGCGCCGGCGAGGTGTGCACATCTGCCGACACCGGGCGGCTGGCCGAGCCGCCTGTCGCTAGCGCGGAGGCAGCTTGAGCTTGGACAGATCAGGCAGCTCGAAGCCGGGGGGCAGGCCGCCGCCGGTCGGGAAGGGGTTGGCGCCCACCGGGGGCAGCTGCGGAACCGTGCCGCCCGGGCGTCCGCCCGGTCGGCCGCCGCTCTTCTTGCCCTTCTTCCCCTTGCCCTTCGCGTTCTTGCCCGCCTTGCGCATGCCGGGCAGGCCCATGCCGCCGGTCATCTGCTTGAGCATCTTCTGCGCCTCGAAGAACCGGTCGACCAGCTGGTTGACGTCCATGACGGTCGAGCCCGAGCCGTTCGCGATGCGCAGCCGCCGTGAGCCGTTGATGATCTTCGGGTCGGCGCGCTCAGCCGGAGTCATCGACCGGATGATCGCCGAGATGCGGTCGAGGTCCTTGTCGTCGATCGCCGCGATCTGCTCCTTCATCTGGCCCATGCCAGGGAGCATCCCGAGGATGTTGGAGATCGGGCCCATCCGGCGGACCATCTGCATCTGCTGCAGGAAGTCCTCGAGGGTGAAGTCCTCGCCGCTCATCATCTTGGAGGCAGTGGCCTCCATCTCGTGCGCCTCGAAGGTGCGCTCGGCCTGCTCGATGAGGGTGAGCACGTCGCCCATGCCGAGGATGCGCGAGGCCATCCGCTCGGGGTGGAAGACGTCGAAGTCCTCCAGCTTCTCGCCGTTGCTAGCGAACAAAATCGGCTGACCCGTGATGTGGCGCACGGACAGCGCCGCACCACCACGCGCGTCGCCGTCGAGCTTGGTGAGCACGACGCCGCTGAACCCGACGCCGTCGGCGAACGCCTGCGCCGTGTTGACCGCGTCCTGACCGACCATCGCGTCGACGACGAACAGGATCTCGTCCGGCTGCACGGCGTCACGGATCGCCGCGGCCTGGGCCATCATCTCGGCGTCGACACCGAGCCGTCCGGCCGTGTCGACCACGACGACGTCGTACCCCTTGGCCTGCGCCAGCTCGATCCCGCGACGCGCGACGTCCACCGGGTCTCCGACGCCGCTGCCGGGCTCCGGTGCGAAGACCTCGACGCCTGCCTGGCCACCGACAACCTGGAGCTGCTGCACCGCGTTCGGGCGTTGCAGGTCACAGGCCACGAGCAGCGGCACGTGTCGCTGCGACTTGAGCCAGAGCGCGAGCTTTCCGGCAAGCGTGGTCTTGCCCGCGCCCTGCAAGCCCGCGAGCAGGATGACCGTCGGAGGGTTCTTCGCCAGCCGCAGCAGCCGGGTCTCGCCGCCCAGCACCGACACCAGCTCGTCGTTGACGATCTTGACGACCTGCTGCGCAGGGTTGAGCGCCTGGCTCACCTCGACCCCGCGCGCGCCTTCCTTCACGGCGGCGATGAAGTCCTTGACGACGGGCAGCGCGACGTCGGCCTCGAGCAGCGCCAGCCGGATCTCGCGGGCGGTCGCGTCGATGTCGGCATCAGTCAGCCGACCCTTGCCGCGGAGCGAGGACAGGGTCTTCTGGAGCCGGTCGGAGAGGGTGGCGAACATCGCCGACACCCTACGCGGAGGCGGCGGCGAGTACGGCGGCGACGACCGACTCCCGCAGCGCCGGGTCGGTCAGCTTCGCGCCGTCCGGCCCGACGACGTAGAAGGCGTCGACCGCCTCGGCCCCGAGCGTGCTCACCCGCGCGGCCCGGACGTCCAGTCCACTGGCGGCGATCGCGCGAGTGATGGCGTGGAGCAGCCCGAGCCGGTCGTGGGCGCGCACCTCCAGGACCGTCGCGGACTCACTCGCGTCGTCGACGAGCAGCACGCGCGGCGGCACCACCACGGTCCGCCCGGCCGGGTAGTCGCGCTCGCGGGCGCTCAGCCGGTGGGCCAGCCACTCCGGCGCCTCGAACGCCCTTCGGAGGTCGGCCCGGACCACCGCCCAGTCCGGAGGTGACCCGAACCGGGGATGCGCCTCGAGGACCGTGACCGCCATGTCGCCGACGCTGCTCGCGCTGGCGCCGCGCACGTCGAGCCGGTGCAGCGCGAGCACACCGGCCGTCCGTGACAGCAGACCCGGCCGGTCGGGCGCCACGACGGTGACCTCGGACTCCTGCACGAGTACGGCGAACTCCCCCGCTCCCGCGAGCGCGAGCTGCTCGGGCCGCAACCGGGTGGGCTCCGGCGCGGGCGCGCCCGCCAGCACCGCAGCCGCGCGGGCGACCAGGTCTGCGACGAGCCCGGCCTTCCACTCGCTCCACGCCGCAGGACCGGTCGCCGCAGCGTCGGCGATGGTCAGCGCGTGCAGCAGCTCGAGGACTTCCCGGCTTCCGACCGCGTCGGCCACGGCGCGCGCGGTGGCCGGGTCATCGAGGTCGCGGCGGGTCGCGGTGTCCGGCAGCAGCAGGTGATGGCGGGTCAGCGCGGCGACCACCTCGACCTCGTGCGGCTCGAGCCCGAGCCGAGGGCAGAGCTCACGGACCACCACCTCACCGGCGGTGCTGTGGTCGCCGGGCAGACCCTTGCCGATGTCGTGCAGCAGCGCACCGAGCAGCAGCAGGTCGGGACGCCCGACGTCGCGGGTGTGCGCGGCCGCCGCGACGGCTGTCTCCAACAGGTGCCGGTCGACCGTGAAGCGGTGCACAGCGTTGCGTTGCGGTCGGGACCGCACATGCGACCAGGGCGGGAGCAGGCCCTCCCACAGACCGGCGTGGTCGAGCGCTTCGACAACGGGCACCGTCCCGTCACCCGCACCGAGCAGGGCCACCAGGGCGTCGAGCGCCTCCCGTGGCCATGGCTCGGGCAGCGGTGGCGAGTCGGATGCGAGCCGGACCAGCGCATGCGGCGCCAGCGCCAACCCGGCCTGGGCAGCAGCGGCGGCGGCGCGGAGCACGAGCACCGGGTCGGCCGCCGGATCGGCGTTGCGGGCGAGCACGACCTCCCGCCCCTGCGCGACCACCCCCTCGGCGAGCGGCTCGCGCGCCGGCTCCCGTGATCGGCCCAGCCGTCCGCGGCGCGTGATGCTGAGCTCGTCGACGCGGCGCAGTGAGGTGTCAGCCGCATAGCTCAGCAGCCGCGCCGCACTCGACACCTGCATCGCGAGGGCGTCGGCGTCGGCGAGGCCGAGGTCAGCTGCGACCCCCGTCTGCTCTTGCAAAAGCAGCCGGTCGAGGTTGCGGCCGGCGCGCCGGTGCAGGACGCCGCGTACGTCGAGCAACCGCTCCGCGGCCTGGCGCGCGCCTTCCCCCGGGATGTCCCCGACCCAGGCGGCGGCGACGGCTCGGACGAAGGTGACGTCGCGCAGCCCCCCGCGCGCCTCCTTGAGGTCAGGCTCGAGGAGGAAGGCGGCCTCGCCCGCCGTCGCCCACCGCTCCCGCGTCGCCGCCCCCAGCTCCGGTAGCCGCCTGCGGGCGTCGGCGCGCCAGGCGGCGCGCAGCGGTCCGGTCACCTCGTCCAACAGCTCGGCCTGACCGGCCACGAGGCGTGCGTCGAGCAGACCCAAGGTGGCCTTGAGGTCGTCGCGTGCGACCCGCAGTGCCTCGGCCGGGGTGCGCACGGAGTGGTCCAGCCCCACGCCCGCGTCCCAGATCGGGTACCAGAGCCGGTCCGCGACCGCAGCCACATCAGCGCGGGAGCGGTGCAGCAGCACCAGGTCGAGGTCGGAGTAGGGCGCGGGATCGCGCCTGCCGTAGCCGCCGACGGCGACCAGCGCGACGTCGTACTCGTTGCCCAGGACTTCCTTGAGCCACGCGTCGGTCGCCGTGACAAGAGCCGCGCGCAGCCCCGGACCGTCGAGAGCGAGGTCGGCGACCAGCTCCGCGCGTAGTGCCCGGAGCTGGTCAGCCGCCTCGCTCACCGTCCTTGCAGGTCTAGAGGGCTTCGGCCCCCCGCTCGCCGGTGCGGACCCGGACCACGGTGTCGACCGGGACCGACCAGACCTTGCCATCCCCGATCTTGCCGGTCTGCGCCGCCTTCACGATGAGGGTGATCACATCCTCGGCGTCGTCGTCCGCGACCAGCACCTCGACGCGGATCTTCGGCACGAAGTCGACCGTGTACTCGGCACCGCGGTAGACCTCTGTGTGGCCCTTCTGCCGGCCGTAGCCCTGCACCTCACTGATGGTCAGCCCCTGCACGCCGAAGGACTCCAGCGCGACCTTCACGTCGTCGAGCTTGAACGGCTTGATGACCGCCGTGACGAGCCTCATGCGTCCACCTTCTGCGTCGTCTGGGAATCGGAAGCGGGGGCCGACAGTGACAGTGCTCGCGCGGCGCCACCCAGCGTGCCGCCGAGGTTGGCGAACTCGTACGCGGTCTCGGCGTGCGAGGCCAGGTCGACGCCGCTCACCTCGTCCTCCTCGCTGATCCGGAAGCCCACCGTCTTGTCGATGATGGTGCCGAGGATCCAGGACACGACGAAGGAGTAGCCACCTACGGCGAGTACGGCGACCAGCTGCTTGAGCAGCTGCGAGAAGCCACCGCCGTAGAGCAGACCGTCCACGCCACCGGTGGCCGTCGCGATGTGGGTGCACAGCACACCGACGAGCAGCGATCCGGCAATGCCGCCGACGAGGTGGACGCCGACGACGTCGAGCGAGTCGTCGAATCCGAATCTGAACTTCAGGCCGACCGCGTAGGCGCAGACGGCGCCGCAGACCAGCCCGAGCGCGATGGAGCCGAGCGGGTTGAGGTAGGCGCAGGCGGGTGTGATGCCGACCAGGCCGGCGACGGCTCCGGAGGCGAT
Organism: Frankiaceae bacterium; assembly: GCA_030840515.1. GTDB lineage: Bacteria > Actinomycetota > Actinomycetes > JAVEEJ01 > JAVEEJ01 > JAVEEJ01. Next base: position 13,573 of record JAVEEJ010000025.1, read on the forward strand.
GCCCAGCGTCGTGGAGTGACCGTCGCGCAGCTTCTCGACGATGATCCAGGCCAGCGCTGCGGCGGCGGTCGCCACCTGTGTGTTGACGAACGCGAGCGCGGCAGTGTCGTTGGCGGCGAGGGCCGAGCCGGCGTTGAAGCCGAACCAGCCGAACCACAGCATCCCTGCACCGAGCAGCACCAGCGGCAGGTTGTGCGGCTTCATCTGCTCGCGAGGCCAGCCCTTGCGCTTGCCGAGCACGATCGCGAGGGCGAGCGCCGCAGCACCGGCGTTGATGTGCACCGCGGTGCCGCCGGCGAAGTCGAAGGCGTTGAGCCGGTCAGCGATCCAGCCGCCACCGTCATTGTGCCCGGCGCCGCCGAACGCGAAGACCCAGTGAGCCACCGGGAAGTAGACGATCGTGACCCACAGCCCGGCGAAGAGCGCCCACGCGCCGAACTTCGCGCGGTCGGCGATGGCGCCGCTGATGAGGGCCGGCGTGATGATCGCGAACATGAGCTGGAAGGCGGAGAACACCAACACCGGGATCGAGCCTGAGAGCTGGCCGATGGTGTCCTTGAGCCCGACGTAGTCGAGGTTGCCGATGAGGCCGCCGTACGCGTCAGGGCCGAAGGACAGCGAGTAGCCGTAGAGCACCCACAGGATCGACACGAGCGCGATGCACAGGAAGCTCATCATCAGCATGTTGAGCACGGCTTTGGCGCGGACCATGCCTCCGTAGAAGAAGGCAAGCCCCGGGGTCATGAAGAGCACGAGCGCCGAGCTGGCGAGCACCCACGCGGTGTCGCCGCTGTTCAGCTCCGGCACGGAACCTCCCTGGTAGTAGAGCAACTACCAAGACCCAACAGGGCCAGGGTTCCGCGGGGATTACTCGATTGTTTCGGCGACGTGAACTAGTGCGTGCCCGGGTTACTAGTGCGTGGCGCGCATGATCCCGGCGGCCAGTGAGGCGAGCCCGAAGAGCGCGAAGATGACCGCACCGGTCCAGAACAGCACCTGCGAGACGGCGATCACGCCGAACCCCATGACGATGGTCGCGGCGATCATGCCGAGCACGGTGAGCCAGACGGTCCAGGATGCCCCGCCGGGTCCCTCGAGGTGCCCGGTGAGCTCCTCGCCCTCCGCCCCGCGGCTCTCGCCGTCACGGGTCACGGCGTCGGCGCTGGCGTCCATGGGGGTCCTCCTCGGTGTCACGGTGCGGGCCAGATCCTGCCAGATCTACAGGGCAGCCTCGTCACCCAGCAGCGCGTCGACGAACGCCTCCGGCTCGAAGGGCGCGAGGTCGTCGGCCCCCTCCCCGAGGCCGACCAGCTTCACCGGGACCCCGAGCTCGCGCTGGACGCTGATCACGATCCCGCCCTTGGCGCTGCCGTCGAGCTTGGTCAGCACGATGCCGGTGACGTCGACGATGTCGGTGAAGGCACGGGCCTGCGTGACGCCGTTCTGCCCGGTGGTGGCGTCCAGCACGAGCAGCGTCTCGTCCACCGGGCCGTTGCGCTCGATCACCCGCTTGACCTTGCCGAGCTCGTCCATGAGCCCGGTCTTGGTGTGCAGCCGGCCGGCTGTGTCGACGAGTACGACGTCGACCCGCTGGTCCGCGCCGCGCTTGACCGCGTCGAAAGCCACGCTGGCTGGGTCTGCTCCCTCCGGTCCTCGCACGACAGTGGCGCCGACGCGTGACCCCCACGTCTCGAGCTGGTCGGCGGCGGCGGCCCGGAAGGTGTCGGCGGCCCCCAGCAGCACGGTCCGGCCGTCGGCGATGAGGACGCGCGCGAGCTTGCCGCAGGTCGTGGTCTTGCCGGTGCCGTTCACCCCGACGACGAGCGCGACCGCGGG
>JAVEEJ010000026.1 GCA_030840515.1 Frankiaceae bacterium
CCGTGTCGAGCTCAGCGCGGATGTTGTTCACCCGCGTCGCGATGCCTGACGGTCGCGCGCTGTAGGGGTCGCCGAGGGTGTCGACCCAGCCCACCGCCGGCTTGGAGTTCCAGTTCGCCAGGTAGCCCACAGGCGGGTCGAGCGCGTGCGGCAGCGCGTCGAACGGCATCAGGCCCTTCCAGTCGAAGGCGCCGGTTCCGGGCGAGGGGAAGCGCGGGTCGGCCAGCGGACTGCGCATCGGCTGCAGACCGGGGTGCCAGTAGGCGATGTGCCCGTCGGCGTCGGCATAGAGGACGTTCTCGTTCCAGGTGACCTTGGCCACCGCGGCGCGGAACTGCGTGAGGTTCTGCGCCTTGTCGAAGCCGAGCATGCCGTCAGCGGTCTCGAGCTCGCGCTTCCACATGGCGAACTGCACCGACCGCGCGTGCACGCCGTCCGCTGAGCTGGCGACGATCGGTCCGTGGATCGTCCGGCACACGGGTACGTCGACGCTGAAGACGGCCGGTCCGATCGGCACCCCGTCCTCCGAGGTCCGGTATTTCACCGTCTCGGTGCGGCAGTCCGCGGGCAGCCAGGTACTGTCGTGCAGGTACTCGAGGGCGCCCGTCTCGGACCGCCGCGTCGTCTCGATGAAGCTGTCGATGGTCCGCGAGAACCCGGTGGTCAGCGCCCACGCCACGCGCTTGCCGTAGCCGATGGCGACGGTGGGCAGCGAGGGCACGGAGACCCCACGGGCGTCGTACCCGCCGCCGTGGACCTCCAGCTCCCACAGCTCACTGGGGTAGGAGTAGCCCAGCTGAGGTGCGCTCATCAGCAGCGCGCCGCCGGTCGCCGAGCGCTTGGGCGAGACCGCGAACCCGAAGGACCCACCCCGCAGCGAGCGCGCCCACTCGTGCAGCCGCTGCAGCGCTGTCCCGATGACCTTGTCGCGCGCCGCCTGCGCGGCCGACACCGCCACCACGGGCGACGGGGACGCCGGCACCGGGTACGCGCCGGTTCCCGGTCCCTCGTCGAGGTCGGCGGGCAGCCCGAGCGCGTAGTCGGCCCGGGACCGGAAGACCACGTCGCGCTGCCCTTCGGGCACGGCGTCGTTGTCGAAGACGCCGGAGGACGCAGGGATCGTGGTGGTGGCCTTGGTGTCCTGCTGCCAGTTCAGGTCAGCGAACGCGTTCAGCCCCTCGTCGTGCCCGTAGGCCTGCACGAGGGGTCGCAGCAGAGTCAGCGGCTCGGGCTCGAGCAACCCCGCGGACGCGACGAAGCGCGTGATGTAGACACCCGCCGCCATCGAGTCGATGGGTGTCCAGGAAGTCGGGGCGCTGGTGAGGACGGCGTACTCCGCCGGGAGCAGCTGAGGGTCGAGCTGCACCTTCGAGATCCACGCGTTGATGCCGTCGGAGTAGGCCTGGATCGCGTCGCGGCTCTCCTGGGGCAGGGCGTCGAACATCTGCTGGTACTCGGCGTCGGTGTACGCGCCGACCCGCACCCGCACGTCGTCGGGGACGTAGGACGGCCCGCCGAGCTCGCCGAACGTTCCCCTTCCGAGCCGCCGGATCGCGTCGGCGAGGAAGAGCCGGTCCTGCCCCGCCGCGTAGCCCGCTCCCCACCACACATCAGCGCCGGTGTCGCCGTAGACCAGCGGCACCCCGTACGCGCCCCGGTAGATCCGCACGCCGTCATGCGGAGTCTCTGGGGTGCCCGTCGGTGTCTCGAAGCCTCCGGCCTTGTGGTGCTGGCTCCAGAAGAGCTCGCGCTGGTCGTCGATGTGCGGGCCGTAGTCGGACGGCTTCCCCGAGACCATCCCCTGCGCCTGTGCGGGGACCGAGACGAAGCCGGACTCGCCCGGCGGTAGCGCGTTGATCGCGCGCAGCTGCTGGGGCGGGGGCGCGTCGTCCGCCCGCGCCGGGACGGCAAGCGCGAGCAGAAGACACGCGAGCAGTGGGGGGAGGCTGCGACGCACCCCTGCAGGCTAGGCCCTCAGTTGTCGCGGAGGTCAGTGGTTGTCAGCCTCGTGGTCGTCAGCCTCAGTGGTTGCGCAGCTGCTTGATCAGCTCGCTCTTGCTCATCGACGACCGGCCCTCGATGCCGACCTTCTTGGCCTGCTCGTAGAGCTCGTCCTTGCTGCGGTCCTCGTAGTCGCCGCCCTCGCCACCGCGTCGACCCATCTCCGATCGGGAGGTGTTGGCGGCCGCGTTGGCGATCCGGGCCGACTTCTCCTTGCTGTTCCCTTCGTCGCGCAGCTTCTCGTAGAGCTCGGGGTCCTTCACGCTGGGACCGGGCTTCTTGCCTGCTGGCATGGCGCACCTCCGTCAGTCGCGGATGGGTACGCCGTGCCCGCGCGGAAGGCTGTCCGAAACGTCAGCGGTGCAGCGCCCCCAGGAGCTCGGCTTCGGCCTGCACGGCGCGCTGCTCCTTGGGAGTGGGCTCGGCGAACCAGGTCAACTCGACGTGGCCGTGTTCCCTCCGCCAGGACCCGGCGACCGCCCCACCGACCGTGAATGTCGCCACCGACTGCGGGACCCTCACGTGGAAGACGCGGTCGCGGTACTGCTCGGGCAGGATGCGAGTACGGCGGGCGTGGGCCAGCAGCGTTGCGTCCCAGGTCGGCAGGAAGCGCACCGGTGCTGGCGCGTCCCCCGCGGTGATCTCGAGTTCGGCCAGGTCGAGCAGTGGCTTGCCGTCCGGCCCGGTGTGCTCGATCACGTCGAGGCCCTCGAGCGCCGCCTTGGCGTCCGACACGCGGATCCAGCCGGCCCACGTCTTGAGGTCGTGCGGCCGGGTCGGGCCGAAGCCGGCGATGTAGCGCCGCGCGAGGTGCGCCCGGGCCTCCGCCTCAGCCAGCGCAGGCTCGGGCCCCACCCATTGCTCCGCGAGCTGGTAGAGGTCCGCCCGCCGGCGGTCCCACGTACCGCTGGGCGGGATCCGCACCATCGGGAGCCACAGCGAGATGCCGAGCACCAGACCCCGGTTGTCCCGCCCGACGACGTCGTCGAGCTCCGTGCGGTGCAGCGGCTCGCCGCCGCGGTCCGCGAAGGCACGCCGTACTCGCTCTTCCGTCTTCTCGATCGCCTTCAGGCTCACGCCATCCCACTTCAGGCGGAGCCACCACTCCCGAAGCGCTCCCCGGGTGGCGATCACGAACGGCCAGTAGTCCTCACGCGACGTGAGGTGGATCGTGCCGCGCTGGTGCGTGCCCTGGATCACGCTCCGGTCCTCGAGCGCGGCCGTCAGCCGGCTCCGGGTGAACCGCTCGGTGCGCGACCACAGGCCGATGTACATGCTCGGGGCGTACTGCGCCTGCAGGCCGCCCATCCGCTCGAGCACCGCAGGCAGCGATGCGTCGCTGCGCTGCAGGAGGGCCTGGCGGGAAAGCGCCGTGCGGTTGAGGTCCTCATGACTGAGCTCGGCCACGCTCAGACGCTAGCCCGGCCAGGCAGGGGGTTGAGAGCCCACGTCGAACTCCTGGCCCATGCGCCCTCAGCTCGCCGCGGTCCTGCTCACCTCCACCCTGGTCGGCGGAGGTCTCGCCGTCGCCGAGACGCAGCCCCCGGGGCTGACGCCCTCGGTCGGGACGCCATCGGCCTCGGTCGGAGACCGGAGCGTTGACCTGTCCTGGCCAGCCGTCGAGTTCAACGGGACCCACGACGACGCGGTGGTCGTGCTCCGGGACGGTGCCGCGGTCGCGACGCTGCCCGCAACGGCGACGTCGTGGTCTGACAGCGCGGTCGCGCCAGGCGAGCACCACGGCTACCAGGTGGAGGGCACCGGCAGCTACGGCGGGGACAACCACCAGGTGTCGGCAACCTCGGCCGTCGTCTCCGTCTCGCTTCCGGCCTACCTGGTCGGTGCGCAGGCCAACGACATCTCCCCCGACCTGATCGGCCTCGGCACGATCAACCAGGGTGGGTTCGGCGTCGGTGACGGGACCGGCACGATCTCGCAGGACGACATCGACACCCCGTTCGGCCCGCAGAGCAACCCGCTGGGTCGCGGTGGCCAGAACCAGGCCCGCAGCGACCGCATCAAGGCCCGCGCCGTCGTCTTCGATGACGGCAAGCAGGCCATCGCGATCACGACCATCGAGACCCAGGGGTACTTCGCTGCCTACCGCGGCGACCTCGCCGGACTGGGCCTGTCGGACATGGCCGCGGCCGCGTCCAACGCACGCATGCCGGCGTCGAGCATCCTCATCGCGAGCGACCACACCCACGGCGGGCCCGACACCGTCGGCGTGTGGGGCAGCGTGCCGCGGGCGTACTACAAGTTCATCTACGACCGCACGGTCGCCGCCATCCGCCAGGCCTACGACAACCGCCGCTTCGCCGTCGTCACCGCCGGCCACTCCGACGCCTCCGACCTGATCTACAACCAGGGATGCGCGGAGGCGCTCTACCAGTCCGAAGGTGATGTGCCGGCGCCTTTCCAGGACCAGCACAAGGCGCCCTGTCCGACCGGCTCGCTCCAGGGCAGCGAAGGAAAGGACGGCAAGGACGGTCTCGTCCGCGTCGTCCAGGCGCGCACCCCGGCCGGCGCCACTGTCGTGACGTACATGGCCTACGCGGCGCACGCGACCGCCGGCGGCGGTGACGGCATCCACGGTGACTGGCCGCAGTACGTAGGCGACGCCATGGCCGCGCGCTTCGGCGGAGTGGGCATGGCGATGGAGGGTGCGGTGGGCACCACGCAGCCCTGCCGCCCAGCCTGCGCGTTCTCGGCCAAGACCAATCCCAGCTTCCACACCCCGGGCGGGCGCAAGGCGGAGATCACGGCCAACTACATGGCCCATGTGGTTGACGCCGTGTCCCACTCGGCACAGGTCCGCGGTCCCGTGGCCGCGGCCAAGGGCTACATCCGCGAGCAGGTGACCGGACCGGCTGTGGTCGCCCTGTTCACGGCGGGAGGAGCGGGGCTCGGCGCCCACCTGCGGCGCTCGATCTCCTCACCGTGGATGGTCGGGGAGACGATCCGCACCGTCGTGGCCGCGCTGCGGGTCGGCGACGTGCTGTTCGCGGGTACGCCGGGCGAGGGCTACCCGGCGATCGCGTTCGGCGTTCGGGACGCGCTGAGCGGCCCCCGCGAGGTGGTGGCGCTGGGACTGGCCAACGACCAGCTCGGCTACCTCATCGCGCCCGCTCCTTACTACGCGCCCGTGACTGCGGAGGCCGCGGTCAACGACAACACGATCTTCAACGTCTCGCCGACCATCGGCGACCACGTCATGTGCGCCGACATCCGGCTGGCGAAGTCGATCGGCTTCGCGGCCACAGCCGACCCGGCGAACAACGCCCGACTCACGGCCTACTGCGCGGCGTACGACGCGATCGACGCTGCCGGCGACCCGCTGGGCTCAGTGCCCGTCGGGGGCGTCTCCCTGGACGACCCGCCGACCCCCTGAGTCCACCTGGTCGCTAGCGCGCCACCAGCAGCAGGGCCTCGGCCGGGAACCTGAGACCGTCCTCCGTCAGGTAGCCGGCGGCCAGGTCCCGATGGGTCGAGCGGACCTTGTCGAGGGTGGCGTCGTCGGCCTTCGCCAACGCCGCCGCGAGCGGTCCCGCCAGCGCCCGCTCATGGTCGAAGTGCTCATTGGCGTCCCGGAAGACGCTGACCAGCGGCACCGACTCGACCTGCACGTCCATGAACCCGCCCTCGCGGGCGGCGGCCTCGAGGGCGGTCGGCTCACTAAGGCTGAACAGCCCCCCGGGGCCGGTCGGCGGGCCGCCGGCGACCACGCCCGCCAGCATCGCCGCCATGCCCACCGTGGAGAGCCAGGGGTTGGCAGCCGGGCCCGCCCACACCGCGGCGGCGAAACGGCCGCCCTCGACCAGGACACGCCGAGCCTCACGGAGCGCGGCCGCGGGCTCTTCGACGAACATCAGGCCCATGCGGAACACCACGGCGTCGAACGAAGCCTCCGGCAGATCGGTCTTCACCGCATCTGCCTCGTCCACGTCAACCCCGGCGCAGCCGGCGAGCCGCGTGCGGGCTACCTCGACCATCCCCGTCGCGATGTCGGTCGCGAGCACGGTGCCCCCAGGGGCCACGGCGTCGGCAAGCCGCAGGGCCAGCGCCCCGGTGCCGCATCCCAGCTCCAGGACCCGCTCACCGGCCTGCAGGTCCAGCAGCTCCAGCATCCGCGCGGTCAACGGCGCTTTCACCCGCTCGACGTACTCGCTCTCCGCAGACCAGGCCGTGGCCACCCCGCTCCAGTCAGATGCGGTCATCACTGTCTCGCTTTCTGCTACTGTTAGACTTTATCGAATACTGTGAAGGTGTAACGGATGCCGAAGCCGGTTGTCAAGAGCCCGCGTGCCTATGACTCGTCGCGGCGGCAGGAGCAGGCCCGCGCGACGCGGCTGCACGTGCTCCGCACCGCCGTCGACCTCTTCGTCCGCCAGGGCTACGCGCGGACCACGATCCGCGAGATCGCGACCGCGGCCGGTGTCTCCGCCGAGACGGTGTACGCGTCCTTCAAGAACAAGGCGACCTTGCTGCACCGCGCCTGGGACATCACGGTGGGTGGGGACGACGAGGAGGTCGTCTTCCACGAGCGCCCCGAGATCCGCGCACTCATGGCTGAGCCGGATCTGCGCAAGCGGCTACGGCTGCAGGCGCCGATCTCGACAGCCACCGCCCGGCGCACCGCGCCCTTCCAGATCATGCTGCTCGCAGCCGCCGGGGCGGAGCCGGAAGCCGCGAGCATGCTCGAGGAGATCGGGCGCCAGCGCCTTGCCGGGCTGACCGTCATGGCCCGGCAGGCTGCTCAGACCGGCCAGCTCGCCGTCAGCGAGGAGCAGGCCCGCGACTTCATGTGGTCGACGACGGACGGGATGCTCTGGCACCGACTGGTCAGCGAGCGCGGATGGAGTGACGACGAGTACGCCGACTGGCTGGCACGGATCTGGATCGCCATGCTTGTGGGGCCGAGGCGCCGCACCACCCGGTGATCCGTCCTCAGGTGACGAGACGGTCGTGCAGCTCGCTGGTGAGCAGGTGGATGGCCCGGGTGAGCTCGGTGTTCGTCTTGAGCTCGAGCTCCTGCTCGTTGAAGTCGTGGTCGGCCTTCTCCTGCTGGAAGGAGGCCTGCCGGTTCTGCCCGATCATCACAAAGGTCGACAGGAAGATGGCCTCGAGGCTGACGACCAGGGTCAAGGTCGGCCAGGGGCTCTTCTCGAAGACGACCATCCACAGCGCGAAGAGCAGCACGTGCAGGTAGATGAACTTCATCGAGCCCGCGAAGGACGTGATCGCGTCGGCCACCCTGAGCTGCAGGTTGGCCGCACGGTGCGCCTTCTGCGCCTCGACCACGGGGTGGCGAGCGCGCGTCTGAGCGCCCTGGGCGCCGGTCACATCTGAGGGGGTCGGTTGCGTCATGCTGGTGATGATGGACGACGAGCACCTCGCGACGCGCTTCCAGCAGGACCGCGGACACCTGCAGGCCGTGGCCCAGCGACTGCTCGGCAGCTCCACCGAGGCCGACGACGCTGTCCAGGAGGCCTGGCTGCGCCTGAGCCGCGCGGACGTCAGCGCGGTGGAGAACCTGACGGGTTGGCTCACGACGGTCGTGGCGCGGATCTGCCTGGACATGCTGCGGTCCAGGTCCACCCGACTGGAGCAGGGGCTGGGCCCAGAGCAGGCGGCCGTCGCCGACGTGAGAGCAGGGCCTGAGCAGGACGCGCTGCTCGCGGACTCCGTCGGCGAGGCGCTGGTCGTCGTCCTCGGGACGTTGACGCCGGCCGAGCGGGTCTCGTTCGTCCTACACGACATGTTCGACCTGCCCTTCGACGAGATCGCTCCCCTGGTGGGTCGGACGCCTGTCGCGACGCGCCAGCTCGCCAGCCGGGCCCGCAGGCGCATCCGCGGCGTGGAGCCCTCATCCCTGCAGTCCCGGGAGGAGACACGCGCGGTCGTCGCGGCCTTCCTCAAGGCCTCCCGCGACGGGGACCTCGACGCGTTGCTCGCCGTACTCGCGCCCGACGTGACAGCCCACGCAGACGAGGTGACCGTCTCTGCCGGAGCCGAGCGCGAGGTCAGTGGCGCCGCGGCTGTCGCGGCCACGTTCGTCGGTCGGGCGCGCGCAGCACGGCTCGCGCTCGTGGACGGTGAGGTCGCCGCGGTGTGGATGCATCAAGGCGAGGCGCGGGTGGTGTTCTTCTTCACGGTGGAGGATCACCTCGTGTCGCAGATCGAGATGGTCGGGGACCACGACACGCTCCAAGCGCTCGCTATCCAGCTCAGCCGATGAGTTGCGGCGCTGGGGTTCGTCTCCCTTGGCGTCGGACACATGGCGGGAGGTTCCTGTGGCACGCGTGATCTCGAGCTTCTCGATGTCGCTTGACGGGTTCGTCGCGAGCCCGACCGACGAGGTGGGACCGCTGTTCGACTGGTATGACAACGGCGAGGTGGTCATCGAGTGGCCGGGCAACGGGATGGTCAGCCGCACGACTCCCCAGAGCGCTGACTACTTGCGGGAGATGATCCGTGACTGCGGCGCCATCGTGACCGGGCGCCGGCTCTTCGACTACACGGACGGCTGGGGCGGCAAGCATCCGGCCGGTGTTCCCATCTTCGTGGTGACCCACAGGGTCCCCGACGGCTGGCCGCGGCCAGACCTGCCGGTCACCTTCGTCACCAGCGGCGTCGCCGCGGCCATCGAGCAGGCCAAGGACTGCGCCGGCGACAAGACGGTCGGCGTAGCCGGCCCCAACGTCGTGCAGCAGTGCCTGGCGCTGGGGCTGCTCGACGAGGTGTGGATCGAGCTGGTGCCGGTGCTGCTGGGCGAGGGCATCCGCTACTTCGACAACCTGCCGCCGGGCACGGTCACGCTCTACGATCCCGAGGTCATCGAAGGCAAGCGCGTGACGCACCTGCGCTATCGGCTCACAACGCCTGCTTGAGCACCTTGCCCGTGGCGTTGCGCGGCAGCTCGTCGAGGAAGCGGAACTCCCGTGGGACGGCAAACCGCGCGAGGCGGTCGCGCACCCACGCCTTGAGCTCGTCGGCATCAGCCTCGGCAACGACGTGCGCCACCAGCCGGGTGCCATAGGTCGGGTCATCCTCGCTGGTCACCGCGGCGTCCTGGACACGCGGGTGGCTGAGCAGCGCGTCTTCGACCTGACCGGTGAAGACGTTCTCCCCGCCGATGACGACCATGTCGTCATCACGGCCGAGCACGGTGAGGCGGCGGTCTGCAGAGAGCACTCCGCGGTCGCCGGTGGCGACGAGGCCATCCATCCGGTCCTTGTCCGAGCCGTCCGTGTAGCCCTCGAAGGTGAGCCCGCTCCCGGCGAAGAGCCGACCGTCGGTCCCTGGAGGGCAGTCGTTGCCGGCCTCGTCCACCACGCGCAGCCGGACGCCCCAGGGGGCCTGGCCCGCGGTCCGGGGATCTGCGGCGAGGTCTTCGGGCGTGGCCACCGCGACGTAGGCGACCTCGGTCGAGCCGTAGAGGTTGTAGAGCACCGGCCCGAAGCTCTCGAGCACCCGGGTCGCCAGGTCACCGGGAAGCGCGCTGCCGCTGGAGGCGATGACGCGCAAGGAGCTGGTGTCATACCGGCTGACGTCCGCCTCGAGGAGCCGGTCGAGCATCACGGGTACGACGACCAGCCCGGTCGGCCGGTGCTGCCCGATCCCCGCCAGCACCCGCTCGGGCTCGAACCGCCGCTGCAGCACGACCGTCGAGCCCAGGACGAGCGCCATCGACAGCTGGCCCAGCCCCCAGGCGTGGAACAGCGGAGAGCTGATCAGCGTGCGCTCCCCGGCGCGCAAGGGGATCCGCGAGAGCACCGAGACGGCATCGTCGAGGGAGGCGCCGCTGCGCGCGGCACCGCGCGGTGCGCCCGTCGTACCACTTGTGAGGATGACCAGCCTGGTCTTGTGGCCGGACTTCGGCGGGGCCACCGCTGCACTGGATTCGGCGAGCTCCTCCAGCTCCTCGGTCGTGATCCTCACATCGGTCGCCGGCTCCTCGACGAGGCCACCGAGCTCGTGGTCGTGCACGACCGCGACGGCCTTCTCCCGACGCAGCACCTCGGTGAGCTGTTCCGCGGCAGATCCGGTGTTGAGGAGCAGCACGTCGGCGCCGCACTTCGAGGCTGCCACCAGCGCTTCGAGGAAGCCTCTCCCGTTGCGGGCGAGCAGACCGACGGCGTCACCGGCCTGGACTCCGCGGGCGCGGAGCTCCCCCGCAAGCCGGTCGGTGCGCTCATCGACCTGGCGGTAGGTGAGCTCCCCGTCGTCGTCGATGATCGCCAGCCGATCTGGGTGGGCCGCGGCGCCGACCGCGTAGCCCGCGGCGGGCGTGACACCCCAGCGAGCCAACTGCAGACCCATGCCGACGAGGCGGTCGGGGCGGATTGGACGGAGCACCCCGGCCTTGGCGAGTACGCGGGCTGCGGTGAGGTTCACGCCTCCAACCGTGCCACTCAGTCGTGCCGCTCACACCCCCAGGTCAGGTGACGATGACAAGATCCCCCGGCTTCAACACCGCGAAGAAGCTCGCAGCCGCCTCGGTGGGAAGGTGCACGCAGCCGTGTGACGGGGTCGCGACCGGTCCCGCGTGGAACGCGATCCCGCCGGCTGCGAAGTAGACCGCGTACTCCATGGGAAGGCCGTACACATTGCTCACGCGATGCCGCGCCTTCCACACGACGTGGAAGCGACCCGCCGGCGTCCGGTGATCCGGCGTACCGATCCCGACGTGCACCGGGCCGAGCAGGCGCCCGTCGTCCCGCCGCAGCCACGCGGTTCTGGAAGCCAGCTCGACGCAGGCGACCGCGGCCGCGCAGGCGATGGGCGGCGCGGCCGGGGGTGGAACGGTGCGGGCTCGTTGATGGTTGTTGGCCGGGGCCGCTGCATCGCGAATCACCACGCGGACCGGCGGATCGGGCGACGTCGACGCCCGCGTCGCCTGCGAACCGACGCAGCCGACGAGCAGCACCGACATGCTGGCCAGGGCTGCCGCGCGAAGCATCACAACGGGGAGACGAGCCCAAGGACCAGATCGGTTGCCCGAGGCGAGACGTGGAGGTCAGTCAGCCCGCGCCGCCGCGGCGACGACGCAGGATCCCGAGCGACGTCGTGCTCCCGACCAGCGCGAAGCCGAGCACCACGAAGCCGAGCAGCCAGGGTCGCAGCGAGCGTGCGGCGGCAGCGGGGGTCGAAGGGACGGCATCGACGAAGCTCACTCGAGCGCTGCTGCTTCGCTCCAACAGCCCGCTTCGGAGCGTGATGCGCGCTGTCCACATGCCGCGGGGCAGACGCGAGTCGACATCGACGCGGACAGTCTCGGTTTCGCCTATGCCAAGCGTCACACCGAGCCGAGCCGGGAAGGGGCCGGCAGACAAGCCTGCCGGGCCGGCAGAGAGCTGCAAGCCTCCGCTCAGGTCCAGCGCACGACCACCTGTGTTGTGGACCCGTGCCGCCACCGCACGGCCAGCTGGGTCGCTGGTCGTCGTCACGGGGCCGACGGTGAAGTCGGGAGGTGGGGAGCCACCGGGGCCGACCGACACATAGAGGCGAACTCCCACGCGACTGACCTGGAGCACCTGCGGGGCCGTGGACGAGGCGGCTTGGACCTGAGCCCACGCGACGCCGTAGTGCTCCCCCGAAGTCGCCTCAGCCGGCACGGCGACGGTGACGGTTGCCGTCGCGCGCTGTCCTGCTTGCAGGTCCAGCGCTCCGGGGGTGATCGAAGTCCACGTCGAGAGCTCGTTCTGCGTGGCGCCTGACGCGACGGCGAAGCCTCCGTCGACCACGGACGCCGCTGCTGAGTAGAGCCGTACATGCATCGGCGAGTACGTCGTGTTGGAGACCTCGATGCGTCGGTGGATGACCGAACCGGGCGTCAGGTGGTCGACCACGTAGAGGTTGGCGCGAGGGTCGTCCGCGGCCGAGGTCGGCCTGTCGACCAGTCGCACCCCGAGGCTTCCGGAGGCCGGGGACATCACCTGGGTCGCGGCGGGTGCAGCCACCGCGCCACCTGCGGCGCCCAGGCACCCGAGCACGATCAGCGGCCCGAGGGCCGCGCTGGGCTTCACACGAGCGAGTGCGTGATGACCGCGGAGTAGGTGCCCGCGGCCATGCCGCCCGGAACGGTGACCGTGATCGTCGGGTTCCAGGTGGCGGAGTTGTCGCCGGTGATGCCGGTTGCCGAGACGACTGCCGAGACGCCGGCCAGGCTGCTGGGGTTGTTAGCGGTGTAGGTCGCGGTGCCCACCTTCGTGATGACACCGGCCGAGTAGCTCACGGCGCTGGCGGCGATCGCGGGACCCGTGAGCGGGGTGAAGGCCGTCGAGATGACGCTGGCGATCCAGCTCGACCCGGCGGCCGCACTGCGGGCGTCCGTGACCTGCACCTCACCCAGTAGGCCGCTGATCGTGCCGCCGCCCACGCTATTGGCTCGAGTGCCGAGGCTGCCCGCGTCGGCGGGCACGGTGATGGCCAACGCGCCACCGGTGACGACGACGGTCGCTGCGCTCCCGCCGGTGACGTCAGCGGCCGCGGACGTCGCCGCCACAGTGGTCACGAGGACGGCGCTCACGGCGACGCAGAGGGCAGAAGTGCGCGATGCGCGCATGGGAGGGGTCCTTTGTCTCTTCGCTCCTGAGCTAGAGCGAAGAATGCGATACCGCGCCCTCGTCCAGAGCATCGACAGGGCAGGTCGTGGCCTGGAGAGCCGAAGGTCCCTTGCTACTTGAGGGTGTCTGTGCACCTCCAACAACGCAGCCATCGCCGAAGCCCGAATTGTCGGACGCAGCATTTAGCCTCCCGCCATGGGAGAACGCGTTTGCCGAGAATGTGGACGGGTCTTTCAGCCGTC
>JAVEEJ010000086.1 GCA_030840515.1 Frankiaceae bacterium
CCGATGCGGGTGACGATCTCGTAGCCGATGGTGCCGAGCGCGGAGCCCCAGTCGTCCGCCGTCGGCTCACCCTGGTCGCCCGGCCCGAACAGCAGCGCCTCGTCGCCGACGCTCACGTCGTCCTCACCGATGTCGACGACGACCTGGTCCATCGAGACCGTGCCGGCGATGGTCCGCCGACGCCCGGCCAGCCACAGCGGGGCAACGCCGGTGGCCGCGCGAGGGATGCCGTCGGCGTACCCCAACGGGATCACCGCCGTACTCGTCTCAGTCGTGGTCGTATACCGGTGGCCGTAGCCGATCCCGTGCCCCGCGGGCAGCCGCTTCACCAGCGCCACCGCGGCACGCAACGTCATGGCAGGTCGCAGCCCGAGCTCGCGCGCGGTCCCGTGCTCAGGCCCCGGCGAGAGGCCGTAGGTGGCGATGCCCGGGCGCACGAGGTCGAAGCGGGCATCGGGCACTCCGAGCAGCCCACCGCTGTTCGACAGGTGCACCACCTCGGGGCTCAACCCGGCGGCCTTCGCGACATCCAGCGCGTCCCGGAAGGTCGTGAGCTGCGAGGCGATCGACGGGTGAGCAGGTCGGTCGGAGCAGGCGAGGTGCGACCACACGCCCACCACCTGCACCTGATCGGCTGCCGCTGTGGTGGCGTCGAGCAGGCTCGACCACTCCCGCGCCGGCTGTCCGCCGCGCCCCAGTCCGGAGTCGACCTTGAGCTGGATCCGCGCCCGGAGGCCGGTCTCTGCGGCCGCCGCGGCGACCCGCTGCAGGTCACCGACGGAGTGCACCGTGAGGTCGACGCCCGCCGTGAGCGCAGCTGCCACCTGCTCCATGGGCGGCAGCAGCACCAGGAGTGGCTCACTGATCCCCGCCGCGCGCAGCGCGAGCGCCTCCTCGACCAGGGCCACCCCGAGCCAGGAAGCCCCCGCGGACAGGGCGGCACGTGCACTCTGCACCGCACCGTGTCCGTAGCCATCGGCCTTGACGATGGCCATGACCTGCGCGCTGCCCGCTCGGCGGCGCAGCTCGGTGATGTTCGCGCGAACGGCATCCAGGTCGACAGTTGCCTCCGCGCGCCGCACGCCCGAGATCCTGTCAGCCACGCACCGCGCGGACCGCGTCGGGCCAGTGCCGCACGAGGTCCATCGCGTGCAGCGGCGCGTCCCCATCGGCCGCGACCGCGGCGCTCAGCCCGTGAAGGAACGCACCTGTGGTCCCCGCTGCGGCCGGAGGCAGCCCAGCAGCCAACAAGGCGCCGCAGGCCCCGGCGAGGACATCTCCTGCTCCGGCCGTCGCCACCCACGACGGCGCCGTCGACGACACCCGCGCCGGCTCCCCCGCGGTCGTCACCACCGTCGTGGAGCCCTTGAGCAGCACGCTGCAGTGCCACCGCTCCGCCGCCTGTGCCGCGTAGCGCAGCCGACGCGCCTCGACCTCGGTGCGCTCGACCCCCAGCGCCCGCGCCAGCTCACCGGCATGCGGCGTGACCAGCACCCCGGCGTGGCCACCGTGCTCGGCCAGTGACGCGATGGCGTCAGCGTCGACCACGACTGGCAGGGCGGAGTCGAGTACGGCGGCAACGGCGTCCGACTGGTCAGGCCCCAGCCCCGGCCCGATCACCCAGGCCTGCACGCGACCGGCGCCCTTGACCCCGGCCGCACCGCCGTCGCCGGGCTCGACCACCGCCTCCGGCCACTGCGCGCGCACCGCGTCCGCCACACCCGCGGGGCCGACGAATCGCACCATGCCGGCGCCCGCGGCCACTGCACCTCCGACGGCGAGCACCGCAGCACCGGCGTATGCCTCACTTCCCGCCACTACTCCCACCACTCCGCGCGTGTACTTGTGCGCGTCCCAGGCCGGCCGGGGGACAGCGGCGTCGACGTCCTCCGCGTCCGTCAGCAGCAGCACCGGATCACCCGCGAGACAGGGCCCGAGCCCGATGTCGACGAGCTCGACGAGCCCGGCGTGCTGGTGCCCGGGCGCGAGCAGCAGACCCGGCTTGAGCGCTCCGAAGGTCACCGTCACGTCGGCGCTGACGCAGACCCCCTCGACCTCGCCGGTGTCGGCGTCGACTCCACTCGGCACATCGACAGCCACGACGATCGCCGCTGTCCCGGCGAGCGCGCGAGCAGCATCAGCGGCGCTGCCGCGCAGCCCACCGCTTCCTCCGATGCCGGTGATGCCGTCGATGACGAGCCCGGCTCGCGCGATGAGCTCGGTGAGGTCGCTGTCGGCAACGCGTCCGCCCTCACGCATCAGTGCGGCCAAGCCGTCGCGGTGGTGGCGGTCCGAGAGCAGCACCGCCTCGACGCGCGCGCCACGCGCCGCCAGCCGGGCGCCGGCGTACAGCGCATCCCCACCGTTGTCTCCGCCACCGACCAGAAGCAGGACGCGGGCTCCGTAGACCGACCCGAGCAGTGCCGCGCAGCGCCGGGCGAGCCCAGCCGCGGCCCGCTGCATCAGGGCGCCGTCGGGAACCCGTGCCATGAGCGCCTGCTCCGCAGCCCTGACCGCAGCGACGCCGTACGCGCTCCTCATTCGGGCCCCTGCGCGATGACGACAGCCATCGCCAGTCCGCCGTCGTGGGTGAGGGAGAGGTCCCAGCTGTCGATGCCCTGCGCGCTGGCCGCCGCCGCGACAGACCCCCGCGTGAGCAGCACCGGGCGGCCGGCGTGATCGGCGTCGACGACAACGTCGTGCCACTCGAGGTTGCCCGGGGCGCCGAGCACTTTGGCCACGGCCTCCTTGGCGGCGAACCGCGCCGCGAGCGACTCGGTGGTGCGGCCTTGGCGTTCCACGGCCGTGAACAGCCGGTCGGCAAGCCGCGGAGTGCGTTCGAGCGACGCCGCGAAACGGGTGACGTCGACCAGGTCGATGCCGACCCCGACCACCCGGCTCACCCGCTACTCGACGGTGACTGACTTGGCCAGGTTGCGCGGCTGGTCCACGTCGAGGCCGCGCGCCTTCGCGAACTCGGCAGCGAACACCTGCATCGGCACCATCGTCAGCAGTGGCGAGAGCAGGGACTTCGTGTCCGGGATGCGGATCAGGTGGTCGGCGTAGGGCTCCATCGCGTCGTCCCCGTCCGTCGTCACGACGATGGTGCGCGCGCCGCGGGCACGCAGCTCTTGGACGTTGGTGACGAGCTTGCTCGTGAGGGCATGGCGGGGAGCGAGTACGACGACCGGTGTGCCCTGCTCGACGAGCGCGATGGGGCCGTGCTTGATCTCGCCCGCGGGGAAGCCCTCGGCGCTGACGTAGGCGAGCTCCTTGAGCTTGAGCGCGCCCTCGAGGGCCATCGGGTATCCGACGTGGCGACCGATGAAGAGCACCCGCTCCTCGGACGACAGGTCACGCGCGAGCTCGCGAACGACCTCCATCCGAGAGAGCGTCTCCTCGATCAGGTGGGGGATCTCCTGCAGGTCGCGCAGATGAGCGCGGACCTCATCCGGGTCGCGGGTCCCGCGCACCTGCGCGAGGTAGAGGCCGACGAGATACATGGCGGTCATCTGGGTCATGACCGCCTTGGTGCTCGCCACCGCGACCTCGGGGCCGCCGCGGGTGTAGAGCGCGGCGTCGCTCTCGCGGGCGACGGTCGAGCCGACGGTGTTGGTGACGGCGAGCGACCAGGCGCGCTGCTGGCGGGCGTGCCGCAGCGCCTCGAGCGTGTCGGCCGTCTCACCGCTCTGCGACACCGCAACGAGCAGGGTGCGCCGGTTGACCACCGGGTCGCGGTAGCGGAACTCCGAGGCGATCTCGACGCTGGTGGCGATCCGCGTCCAGCGCTCGATGGCGTACTTGCCGACCATCGCCGAGTGGTAGGACGAGCCGCAGGCCACCACGACGACTTGCTCGAGGTCGCGGATGTCCTCGTCGGAGAGCGCGAGCTCATCGAGGCGCAGCAGCCCTTTGCTGTCGAGACGCCCGGCGAGGGTCTCGCGCACCGCCGCCGGCTGCTCCTCGATCTCCTTGAGCATGAAGAACTCGTAGCCGCCCTTCTCGGCGGCGTCGGTGTCCCAGTCGACGTGATACTGCTCGCCGTCGACGACGGTGCCCTCGAGGTCGGTGACGGTGATCGAGTCGGAGCGCAGCTCCACGATCTGGTCCTGGTCGACCACGCGCGCATTGCGGGTGTGGCCGATGAACGCGGTGACGTCCGAGGCGAGGAAGTTCTCCCCCTCGCCCACACCCGCCACCAGGGGCAGGTTGCGCCGCGCGCCGACGACCAGGTCCGGGTGGTCGGCGTGTGCCACGACGAGGACGAACGAGCCGCCGAGCTCCTTGCAGACGCTGCGCACGGCTGCGGCCAGGTCGCCGTCGTAGCGCTCCTCGACCATGTGCGCGACGGCCTCGGTGTCGGTCTCGCTGTGCAGCTGGTGACCGCCCACCTCGAGCGCGTGCCGCAGCTCGGCGAAGTTCTCGATGGTGCCGTTGTGCACGACGGCGACCTTGCCGGTGCAGTCGACGTGCGGGTGCGCGTTGCGGTCGGTGGGCGCACCGTGTGTCGCCCAACGGGTGTGACCGATGCCCGTCGTACCCGTCATCTGCTCGCGCTCGCTGAGCGCCTTCTCCAGGTTGCTCAGCTTGCCGGCGCGACGCTCCACGTCAACGGTCGCGTTCTCCACGACGGCGACGCCCGCGGAGTCGTAACCGCGGTACTCCAGGCGCCGCAGCCCTTCGAGCACCACGTCAACCGCGCGCTTGGGACCGACGTACCCCACGATGCCGCACATGGGGTCAGGGTATCGGTCCCGTCCGGCTCGTCCGGGTCAGAGCGCGAGGTTGGCGAGTACGACGGCGGCGAGCCGGTCGGCATGCTGCTGGGCGAGGTCCAGGGTTGGCGCCTCGACCATCACCCGCACAACCGGCTCGGTGCCACTCGGGCGCAGCAGCACCCGGCCGGT
The DNA here is from genome assembly GCA_030840515.1 of Frankiaceae bacterium. GTDB lineage: Bacteria > Actinomycetota > Actinomycetes > JAVEEJ01 > JAVEEJ01 > JAVEEJ01. The sequence continues at coordinate 4,908 of JAVEEJ010000086.1, forward strand.
CTCACCCAGCTCGCGGTCCGTCTCGTCCACCGCTGCGAGCACGGCCGCGTCAGCGGCGACCCTGGTGCGATCCACACCGGGCACGTTGACGAGAACCTGCGGCAGCCGAGTCATCACGGACGCCAGCTCGGCGAGCGGCTTGCCGGTCTCCCCCATCCGCGCCAGCAGCATCAGCGCGGTGAGCGGCCCGTCGCCTGTGGTGCCGTGGTCGAGCATCACGACGTGTCCGGACTGCTCGCCGCCGAGGGTGAAGCCACCCTCGCGCATCGCCTCGAGCACGTAGCGGTCCCCCACCGCGGTCTCGACCAGAGTGATGCCCGCGTCGCGCATGGCGAGCTTGAGACCGAGGTTGCTCATGACGGTGACGACAAGCGTGTCGCGTGCGAGCACGCCGCGCTCCCGCGCCGCCAGCGCGAGGATCGCCAGGACCTGGTCACCGTCGACGACCGTGCCGCTCGCGTCGACGGCGAGGCAGCGGTCGGCGTCGCCGTCGTGCGCGATTCCCGCGTCCGCGTGGTGCTCTCTCACCGCGGCCTGCAGCGTCTCCAGGTAGGTTGAGCCGCATCCGCTGTTGATGTTCAGCCCGTCCGGCTCCGCGCCGATGACGACGACCTCCGCGCCCGCCCGACGCAGCGCCTCGGGCGCGACGACCGACGCAGCGCCGTTGGCGCAGTCGACGACGACCTTCAGCCCGTCGAGCCGGTGCGGCAGCACGCTGAGCAGGTGGTCGACGTACTCGTCCCCCGCGTCATCGCGGTCGACGACGCGACCAACCTCCGCACCGGTGGGTTGATAGCCCGGCCGACCGAGTGCGGCCTCGATCGCGTCCTCGACGCTGTCGGGCAGCTTGTGCCCACCGCGGGCGAAGAACTTGATGCCGTTGTCGGGTGCGGGGTTGTGGCTGGCCGACAGCATCACGCCGAACTCGGCGTCGTGCAGTGCCGTCAGCAAGGCCACGGCTGGAGTCGGCAGGACACCGACCCGGAGCACGTCGACCCCGGCGCCGGCCAGACCGGCGACGACAGCGGCTTCGAGGAACTCCCCGCTCGCGCGCGGGTCGCGGCCCACGACAGCGACAGGCCGCGGCACACCGCAGTGATCGCCGAGCAGAACGCCCGCGGCCGCAACCGCGAGGTCGAGTGCGAAGCCGGCCGTGAGGACGTCGCCGTTGGCGAGCCCCCGGACGCCGTCAGTGCCGAACAGACGCGGCACGGACTTCTTAGCGCTTCGAGTACTGAGGCGCCTTGCGGGCCTTCTTGAGGCCGTACTTCTTGCGCTCCTTGACCCGAGCGTCGCGGGTCATGAAGCCGGCCTTCTTCAGCGGGGGACGGTTCTCGGCGTCGACGTCGCACAGCGCGCGGGCGATACCGAGCCGCAGCGCACCTGCCTGGCCGCTGATCCCGCCGCCGTTGATGCGCGCGATGACGTCATAGGCACCGTCGACCTCGAGCGTGACGAAGGGCTCGGTGACGATCTGCTGGTGCACCTTGTTGGGGAAGTAGCTGTCCAGCGAGCGGCCGTTGATCGTCCACTGGCCGGTGCCGGGGACGATGCGCACCCGGGCGATGGCCTCCTTGCGGCGGCCGAGCGCACCCGCAGGACCGGTGATGGGAATCCGGCGCGGCTTGGCCTCGGGCGCGGGCGTGCTCTCCGACGTGTAGGACGAGGGCGCCTCGGCGGACTCTGCCTCGTCGAGGTCGGTCTCGCTGTCGACGACGTCGACGGTGGTCTCAGACACTGCTGCTTCTCTCCTGCCGTCGCCGGCTATTGGGCGATCTGGGTGATGGTGAAGGGCGTCGGCGACTGCGCCTGGTGGGGGTGCTCGGGTCCGGCGTACACCTTGAGCTTCTTGAGCATCGCCCGGCCCAGGGTGTTGTGCGGGAGCATCCCCTTCACTGCCTTCTCGACAGCGACCTCGGGACGCTTGTCGAGCAGCTCGCCGTAGGGAACGCTGCGCAGTCCGCCGGGGAAGCCCGAGTGGCGGTAGGCGAGCTTCTGCTCGCGCTTCTGGCCGGTGAGGGCGATCTTGCCGGCGTTGATCACGATGACGAAGTCGCCGGTGTCGACGTGCGGGGCGAAGATCGGCTTGTGCTTGCCGCGGAGCAGCGTGGCGACGTGACTGGCCAGTCGGCCGAGCACCACATCGGTGGCGTCGATGACGTGCCACTGACGGGTGACGTCACCTGGCTTGGGGCTGTACGTGCGCACGGTAAGCAACCTTCGTTGTGATCTTCGAGATGCCACCTGGCTGGCGGCGGGCGCGCGGGCACAACGGTGCTCGCGCAACAGCGCATGAGAATACCCGGCGGCCCTCCGCAGGCGCAAAGCAGGGGTCAGGGTCCTCGGAGGCCGTCGTACTCGACCTCTCAGCGCGGGCGGTCGACCCGGCGCTCGTCCCAGACCGGCTCCGGAGCCTCGTAGACCGTCCCGTCGGAGCCGAAGACCAGGAACCGGTCGAAGCCGCGGGCGAACCACCGGTCGTGGGTCACGGCGACCACGGTCCCGTCGTAGGCCTCCAGCGCGTCCTCCAGGGCCTCTGCCGACACCACGTCGAGGTTGTCGGTCGGCTCGTCGAGGAGCAGCAGGGTCGCGCCGCTGATCTCGAGCAGCAGGATCTGGAAGCGGGCCTGCTGGCCGCCCGACAGGGTGTCGAAGCGCTGGTCGGCCTGGTGGTCGAGCTCATAGCGCCGCAAGATGGACATGGTGCCGCCGCGGTCGAGCCGGTGGTCGTCCATGAGCACGTCCAGCAGGGTCCGGCCGAACAGCTCCGGGTGGCTGTGAGTCTGGGCGAAGTGCCCGGGGACGACCCGGGCGCCGAGCTTCCACTGCCCCGTGTGCTTGACCTCCCCGCCGCCGAGGAGGCGGAGGAAGTGCGACTTCCCAGACCCGTTGGATCCGAGTACGGCGACCCGCTCCCCGTAGAACAGCTCCACGGTGAACGGCTGCATGAGCCCGGTGAGCTCGAGCTCGTTGCAGGTGATCGCCCGCACGCCGGTGCGTCCGCCCTTGAGCCGCATCTGGACGTTCTGGTCCTGGGGCCGCTCTTGCGGCGGCCCTTCCGCCTCGAAGCGAGCCAGGCGGGTCTTGGCGGCCTGGTAGCGCGAGGCCATCCCGTCGTTGGACGCGGCCTTGATGCGCAGCGTGTTCACCAGGTCGACCAGCTTCTGCCGGTCCTCGTCCCAGCGCCGGTGCAGCTCGTCGAGCCGCTCCATCCGGTCCTTGCGCGCTTGGTGGTAGGAGGCGAAACCGCTGCCGTGGGTCCAGGCGCTGCGTCCTTCGATGGTGACGATGCGGGTCGCCGTGCGAGCCAGCAGCTCGCGATCGTGGCTGACGAACAGGACCGTCTTCTTGGTCTCGTTCAGGGCCTGCTCGAGCCAGCGCTTGCCCGGCACGTCGAGGTAGTTGTCCGGCTCGTCCAGCAGCAGCACCTCGTCAGGGCCGCGCAGCAGCGCTTCGAGCACCAGCCGCTTCTGCTCACCGCCGGACAGGGTGTTGACCTTGCGCCACTGCGCCCGCTCGTAGGGGAGGCCGAGCGACTCGGTGCAGCAGGTGTCCCACACGACCTCGGCCTCATAGCCGCCGGCGTCGCCCCAGTCGGCGAGGGCGTGCGCGTAGCGCATCTGGGTCTTCTCGTCCTCACTCTCCATCATCGCCAGCTCGGCGGCGTCCAGCGCCTGAGCCGCCGCGCGCACCCGATCGGGCGCGACCGAGACCAGCAGGTCGCGGATGGTCGAGTCGTCGCGAACCGAGCCGACGAACTGCCGCATGACCCCGAGCCCGCCGCTGCGGCTGACGGTCCCAGCCTGGGGCTGCAGGTCACCTTGGATGATCTTCAGCAGGGTGGTCTTCCCCGCGCCGTTCGCACCTACCAGAGCTGCGACCGCGCCGTCCCCTACCCGGAAGTTGACGTCCTCGAAGAGCACCACGCCCGTCGGGAGCTGGTGTCGCAGCGAGGAGACGTCGACGTGGCCCACAAGGCGCCAGTGTGACGGATGCACGAACGGGGTCGCGAAGGGATTACGGTCCGACTAAACCGAGGGGACCGACATGGCAGGCATCACGGGCGTTGCAGAGTCCAACGAGGCGATGGCCGAGTCCTGGGACGGCGACACCGGCGCCTTCTGGGCGGAGCACGCTGACCACTTCGAGCGCTCCGGCGCGGCCTACGACGATGAGCTGCTGGCGGCGGCGGACATCCGTCCCGACTCGCGGGTGCTCGACGTCGGGTGCGGCACCGGTGTGACGACACGCAAGGCAGCTCAGCGCGCGGCGCAGGGCCAGGCTCTGGGCGTCGACCTGTCGGCGCAGATGCTCGCGGTGGCACGCGCTCGAGCGGAGTCGGCCGGGCTGAGCAACGTCGAGTTCATGCAGACCGACGCCCAGGTGCACCAGTTCGACGGCAGCTTCGACCGCCTGATCAGTCGCACGGGAGTGATGTTCTTCGGCGAGCGCGACAAGGCATTCGCCAACCTCGCTTCGGCACTCGTTCCCGACGCTCGGGTCGCCCTCCTGGTCTGGCGCAGCTTCGGTGAGAACGACTGGATGCGTCAGATCGTGGGTGCGCTGCTGCCGCAGGCACCCCTGACCGGTCCGCCGCCCGACGCGCCGAGCCCGTTCGCCCTCGCGGACCGCGGCACCACCACGACGCTCCTCGAGGGCGCGGGCTTCCGCGACGTGCAGTTCCAGGGCCTGGAACATCCGCTCGTGTTCGGCCGTGACGCGGACGAGGCGTACGCCTTCCTGCTCGGCCTTTCGGGCTGGATGATCGCGGACCTCGACGAGGATGCGCGACGTGCGGCTGAGGAGCGGCTCCGGGCCATGCTCGCCGCCCACGAGACGGCGCACGGTGTGCAGCTCGACTCCGCGGCTTGGCTGATCACCGCGCGCCGCTGAGCGGCACACGAGAGGATGGCGCCATGGCGTACGACGAGGCCTTGGCGGAGCGGCTCCGCGACGAGCTGGGCGACGAGGTCACCGAGAAGAAGATGTTCGGTGGCGTGGGCTTCCTCGTCGCCGGCAACATGGCCGTCGGCGTGAGCAGTGGCGGCGAGCTGATCGTGCGGGCCGACCCGGCTGACTACGAAGGCTTCACCCAGGAGCCCGGTGCCCGTCCCTTCGAGATCGGCGGCCGCGGCATGAAGGGCTGGCTGCTCATCGATCCCACCACGCTCGCGGACCACGCCGACCTGGTGCGGTGGATCGACCGAGGCACGTCGTACGCGGGCTCACTCCCTCCCAAGTAGCCGGTTGGCGCCGACAGTGAGCCTTTCCCCTGCTTACCGACCGACCACGACGCTCACTGTTGCCTTCTCCCGCCGCTTCAGGCCTCGTCTCGGCGCCGGCGGGTGAGCTCCGCGCGCGCTGACAGCTCCGCGTCGAGGGGGTAGACGACCTCTTCCAGAGTGAGGCCGTGGGCCGGCGCGACGGGGGCCTCGGCAACGCGTACGCCGCCCCGCAGCAGCTCCGCCGGCCATGGCACAGGGCGCCGACCATCACCGACCGGCAGCAACGCGCCGACCAGGCTGCGGACCATCGAATGGCAGAAGGCGTCGGCCTGGACGGTGGCGGTGAGCAGGTCACCGTCGCGCACCCAGTCGAGCCGCTGGAGCTCGCGGATCGTGGTCGCCCCCTCGCGCCTCCGGCAGAACGCGGCGAAGTCGTGCTCGCCGAGGAGCTGCTGCGAGGCCTCCGCCATGAGGTCCTCGTCCAGTGGCCGCGACCAGTGCAGGACGTGCCCACGGATCAGCGGATCCGCCGGGCCATCGGTGACCCGGTAGGCGTAACGCCTGCAGAGGGCGGAGAAGCGCGCCTCGAACCCCGGCGGCGCCACAGATACCCGCCGCACCACGACGTCCGGGTCGAGGAACCGGCCAAGCCGTCGTCCGAGCTCATCGGCGTCGACGCCGTTCGGAAGATCGATGTGGGCCACCTGGCCGCGTGCGTGCACTCCGGTGTCCGTGCGACCGGCCACCGTCAGGACCGCCGGCTCGGCGAGCCGCAGCACGGTGGCGATGGCCTCCTCGAGCACGCCCTGGACCGTGCGCAGCCCGGGCTGCCGCGCCCACCCCGAGAACGCGGTGCCGTCATAGGCCAGATCCAGCCGCAGACGAACGAGCCCGCCCTCCCCGGAGGGAGCGGCGGGCTCGTCGATGTCGTACGGGTCGGCCAGGATCAGGCCTTGTCGCCCTCGGCCCCGGCGTCACCCTCTGCCGGAGCCTCGTCAGCGGCCGCGGTCGTCTGGTCCGACGTGACGTCCTCGGCCGGCTGATCGCCCGCCTCCTCGGCAACGTCGGTGCTGGCCTCAGTCGGCTCCGCCTCGGTGCTTGCCTCAGTCGGCTCCGCCTCGACAGCCACGGCCTCGTCGACCGCGACCTCGCCCTCGGTCACGACAGCATCCGGCGTCTCCACCGCTGCATCAGCCTCGGCCTGCTCGGAGACCGCCGCCGCGGTCGGGGACTCCGACGCGAGCTCAGCCGCCGCCTCAGCGACTGCCGGCGTCGCCTTCTTGCGCGTCGCCGTACGCGTGCCCCGAGCCTTCTCCGCCTCGCCGACCGCCTGCTGCGCCACCGTCATCGCCTCAACGAGCTCGATGACGGCCATCGGGGCGTTGTCGCCCTTGCGCGGCCCGAGCTTGGTGATGCGCGTGTAGCCGCCCGGGCGGTTGGCGAAGCGCGGACCGATCTCCGCGAACAGGACGTGTACGACGCCCTTGTCGCGGACGACAGTCGCAGCCCGCCGCCGCGCGTGGATGTCCCCACGCTTGGCGAACGTGATGAGCCGCTCGGCAAGCGGCCGCAGCCGCTTCGCCTTCGCCTCGGTCGTGGTGATCTTGCCGTGCTCGAACAGCGCCGTGGCGAGGTTCGCCAGCATGAGCCGCTCGTGGGCTGGGCCGCCGCCGAGACGCGGGCCCTTCGTTGGCGTGGGCATTGTTCGGTCCTTCTGGTGTCGGTTAGGGAACGGCTGCAGTCCTCGGGAGGACTAGAGCCGCTCGTCCTCGGCGTAGCCCTGGTCGTCGTCCTCGTAGGAGTCGACGATGAGGCTCGGGTCGAACCCAGGAGGCGAGTCCTTCAGACCCAGACCCATCTGGTGGAGCTTGACCTTGACCTCGTCGATCGACTTCGAGCCGAAGTTGCGGATGTCGAGCAGGTCCGCCTCGCTGCGGGAGACGAGCTCGCCCACGGAGTGGATTCCCTCGCGCTTGAGGCAGTTGTAGGAGCGCACCGTGAGGTCGAGCTGCTCGATCGGCAGCGCGAGATCAGCGGCGAGCGCCATGTCCGTCGGCGACGGGCCGATGTCGATGCCCTCGGCCTCGACGTTGAGCTCGCGTGCCAGACCGAAGAGCTCGGTCAGGGTCTTGCCGGCGCTGGCGACGGCGTCACGGGGGGCCATGGAGGTCTTGGTCTCCACGTCCACGATCAGCTTGTCGAAGTCGGTGCGCTGCTCGACACGCGTGGCCTCGACCTTGTAGGTCACCTTGAGGACCGGCGAGTAGATCGAGTCGATCGGGATGCGGCCGATCTCCTGGCCGGCCTGCTTGTTCTGCACGGCGGAGACGTAGCCGCGGCCGCGCTCGACGGTGAACTCGATGTCGAGCTTGCCCTTGCCGTTGAGCGTGGCGATGTGCAGGTCGGGGTTGTGCACCTCGACGCCTGCCGGGGGCGCGATGTCAGCAGCGGTGACGGCACCGGGGCCCTGCTTGCGCAGGTACATGGTCACCGGCTCGTCGTGCTCGCTGGAGACGACCAGACCCTTGATGTTGAGGATCAGGTCGGTGACGTCCTCCTTGACGCCGGGCACGGTGGTGAACTCGTGCAGGACGCCGTCGATCCGGATGCTGGTGACAGCCGCACCGGGGATCGAGGAGAGCAGCGTGCGACGGAGCGAGTTACCGAGCGTGTAGCCGAAGCCAGGCTCGAGGGGCTCGATGACGAAACGGGAGCGGAATTCGCTGACCGGCTCTTCTGCGAGCTGAGGGCGCTGTGCGATGAGCAAGGTGGTGCCTTCCTGTCGTGGGCGACCGCTATTTGACGCCCGCTAGGTGGTGCGCTTACTTCGAGTAGAGCTCGACGATGAGCTGCTCCTGGACCGGCGTGTCGATGATCTGCCGGGCCGGGAGGGAGTGCACGAGGACGCGCATCTTCCCGGGGATGACCTCGAGCCATGCAGGCACGGTCTTCTCGCCGACCTCGGCACGGGCGATGATGAACGGCGTCATCTCCAGCGACTTGCCGCGGACCTCGACGATGTCGCTGCCGCTGACGCGGTAGGACGGGATGTCGACCTTGTGGCCGTTGACCGTGATGTGGCCGTGGCGGACGAACTGGCGCGCCATGTCACGCGACTTCGCGAAGCCGGCGCGGTAGACGACGTTGTCGAGGCGGCTCTCGAGGATCTGCAGGAGGACCTCACCGGTCTTGCCCTGCTTGCGGGACGCCTCCTCGTAGTAGCCGCGGAACTGCTTCTCGAGCACGCCGTACATCCGACGGGCCTTCTGCTTCTCGCGCAGCTGCAGGAGGTACTCGCTGTCCTTGGTGCGACCGCGGCCGTGCTCACCCGGGGGGTAGGGACGGATCTCGATCGGGCACTTGGGGGACTCGCACTTGGAGCCCTTGAGGAACAGCTTCATCTTCTCGCGACGGCAGCGCTTGCAGTCTGCCCCGGTGTACCTAGCCATGGTTCGTTATCTCCTACGGGTCAGACGCGGCGGCGCTTGGGCGGGCGGCAGCCGTTGTGCGGCTGTGGGGTGACGTCCGAGATCGAGCCGACCTCCAGGCCGGTGGCCTGAAGGCTGCGGATCGCGGTCTCGCGGCCCGAGCCCGGGCCCTTCACGAACACGTCGACCTTCTTCATGCCGTGCTCCTGCGCCTTGCGGGCGGCGGCCTCAGCAGCCATCTGCGCAGCGAAGGGCGTGCTCTTGCGGGAGCCCTTGAAGCCGACGTGGCCGGCTGAGGCCCAGCTGATGACGTTCCCCATCGGGTCGGTGATGGAGACGATCGTGTTGTTGAACGTGCTCTTGATGTGAGCGTGGCCGTGGGCCACGTTCTTCTTCTCCTTGCGGCGGACCTTCTTGGCGCCGGCCGCGCGGGGCTTCGGGGGCATCTGCTACATCGCTCCTGTGATCAGGGTCTGGTGAGTTGGCTGCGGGGTTGCGCCGCGACTACTTCTTGCCCGGCTTCTTCTTGCCGGCGATGGCGCGACGCGGACCCTTCCGGGTGCGCGCGTTGGTGTGCGTGCGCTGGCCCCGGACAGGCAGCCCTCGGCGATGCCGAATGCCCTGGTAGGAGCCGATCTCGACCTTGCGGCGGATGTCCGCCTGCACCTCGCGGCGCAGGTCGCCCTCGGTCTTGTAGTTGGCCTCGATGAAGTCGCGGAGCTTGACCAGCTCCTCGTCACCGAGGTCCTTGACGCGCAGGTCGGGGTTGACCCCGGTGCCCGCGAGGATGGCCCGGGAGCGGGTGCGCCCGATGCCGAAGATGTAGGTGAGGCCGATCTCCACGCGCTTCTCGCGTGGGAGGTCGACGCCGACAAGACGTGCCATGGGCGGTCGTGCTCCTTCGTTTCGCGGAGGTCTGGCGCGGACCCGCCCCCACCTGCCCAGGTGGGGCCCCGGCCTCCGACCGGGGGACGCTGCCGAGCTCCGGCAGCGGGGACGCGCTCTATCTGTCTTCTGCTCAGCCCTGGCGCTGCTTGTGGCGCAGGTTCTCGCAGATGACCATGACCCGGCCGTGGCGGCGGATCACCTTGCACTTGTCGCAGATCTTCTTGACGCTCGGCTTGACCTTCACGGCTGCCTTCTCCTAGTTCTGGCTCAGACCACGCAGCCGTGGCCACGCTCGTGCGCTTACTTGTAGCGGTAGACGATCCGGCCGCGGGTCAGGTCGTAGGGCGAGAGCTCCACGACCACGCGGTCCTCGGGGAGGATGCGGATGTAGTGCTGCCGCATCTTGCCGCTGATGTGCGCGAGCACCTTGTGACCGTTCTCCAGCTCCACGCGGAACATGGCATTCGGTAGGGGCTCGACAACGCGACCCTCGATCTCGATGGCCCCGTCTTTCTTCGGCATGTCCTCCACGATCCGTTGATCTACGAAGCGTTGATCTACAAAGCTGAGCTACGAAACAACCGCTTGGCCAGACGCAGCCGCCCAGGCCCCTCGGCACGCTGGGCGCGCGACAAAGGGCCCAGTCGTCGGGCCAGCGCACGAGTCTAGGCGATGCCCGACTGAGCGCCAAACTGGGGGAGCGAGTACGGCGCCCTCTGGCAGCCGCCGCTCAGCCGGTGGCGGCGAGGAGCGAGGACAGCCGGGACTGGCCGCCGTCCTCGGCCGTGAGCACCCAGGGCCCGTCTTCGGTGACGGTGAACGTGTGCTCGAAGTGAGCGGACAGGGACCCGTCGGCCGTGACCACGGTCCAGCCGTCGTCGAGCTGGCGGGTGAACCGGCTGCCCAGGTTGACCATCGGCTCGACGGCTAGCACGAGGCCCTTCTCGATCCGCGGCCCGCGCCCGGGCCGGCCGACGTTGTGCACCTGGGGGTCCTGGTGGAGCTCGGTGCCGATCCCGTGTCCGACGTACTCCTCGACGATCCCCCAGTCCCCACCGGATGGGTGCGGCTGGGAGCGGATGTAGGACTCGATCGCGTGGCTGATGTCGCCGATCCGGCCGCCGAGGCGGGCGGCGGCAAAGCCGCGCCACATCGACTCCTCCGTGACGCGAAGCAGCTCCGCTTTCTCCGCCGAGATGTCGCCGATGCCCACGGTGATCGCCGAGTCACCGTGGAAGCCGTCCACGATGGCGCCGCAGTCGATGGACACCAGGTCGCCGTCCTTGAGCACCCGACCCGGCGAGGGGATGCCGTGCACGATCTCGTCGTTCACCGACGTGCAGAGGGTCGCCGGGAAGCCGTGGTAGCCCACAAAGGACGGGATCCCCCCAGCACCGCGGATGACGTCCTCGGCAACCTTGTCCAGGTCCTGGGTCGAGAGGCCTGGCGCGACGATCTCGCGCACGGCGGCGAGGGCAGCAGCGGTCACGAGACCGGCCTCACGCATGGTGGCGAGCTCAGCTTCGGACTTGATCTGGATCATCGGACGGCGCCTCCTGAAGACCATCATCGCTCGAAAGGCCGCAGTGCGGCGAGTGCACGGTCCGTCACGTCGTCAACGGGCCCTGTGGCGTCGATGCCGACCAGGATGCCGAGGTTGGCGTAGTGCCCCACGATGGGCGAGGTGTCCGTGTAGTACACCTCCAACCGGTGGAGCACGGTGTCGGCTTTGTCGTCATCGCGCTGGAACAGCTCCCCACCGCACGCGTCGCAGATGCCCTCTCGGCTGGGTGGGTCGAAGTCCAGGTGCCAGACGTGGTTGCACTGACGGCAGGTTCTGCGACCCGAGAGGCGGCGTACCACCTCGTCGTCGTCGACCACGAGCTCGAGCACGACGTCGAGCCGCTGGCCGATCCCCAGCACGATGTCCTCGAGGACATGCGCCTGAGTGAGGTTGCGCGGGAAGCCGTCGAGCAGGAACCCCTTGGCGCAGTCCTCCTCCAGCAGGCGCTGGCGGACCATGTCGCTCGTGACCTCGTCCGGGACCAGGTCGCCGGCATCCATGTAGCGACGCGCCTCGATCCCGAGCGGCGTTCCACTGGAGACGTTCGCGCGGAAGATGTCGCCGGTGGAGATCTTGGGCACCGAGAGGTGCTGCGCGACGAACTGGGCCTGCGTCCCCTTCCCGGCTCCGGGGGGCCCGACGAGGACCACACGCACTAGCGGAGGAAGCCCTCGTAATTACGCAGCATGAGCTGGCTCTCGACCTGCTTCACGAACTCCAGGCCGACGCCGACGACGATGAGGACCGCCGTGCCGCCGAAGGGGAACTGCTGGCTGGAACCCAGGAAGTTCAGGGCGATGTAGGGCAGCACAGCCACGGTGCCGAGGTAGAGCGAGCCTGGCAGCGTGATGCGCGAGAGCACGTAGTCGATGTACTCCGCGGTCGGCCGACCCGGCCGGATGCCCGGGATGAAGCCGCCGTACTTCTTCATGTTGTCGCTGACCTCGACCGGGTTGAACGTGATCGCCACGTAGAAGTACGTGAAGAACAGGATCAGACCGAAGTACGTCGCGAGGTAGACGGGGTGGTCACCCTTGATGAAGTAGGTCTGCACGATGCTCTGGAAGTGGCTGTTGGTCCAGACCTGGCTCAGCAGCGACGGAAGGTAGAGCAACGAGGAAGCGAAGATGACCGGGATGACGCCCGCCTGGTTCACCTTGAGCGGGATGTAGGTCGATGTTCCGCCGTACTGGCGTCGCCCGATCATTCGCTTCGCGTACTGCACCGGGATCCGGCGCTGGGCCTGCTCGACGTAGCAGACGCTGGCCACGATCACGAGCCCCAGCAGGCAGACGATCACGAAGACCACGACGCCCTTGACCTTGAGGATCTGGTAGCCCTGCGACGGGAAGCGGGCGAGGATCGAGGTGAAGATCAGCAGGGACATGCCGTTGCCGATGCCGCGGTCGGTGATCAGCTCACCGAGCCACATGATGACCGCCGTACCCGCCGTCATGCAGACCACGAGTGTGGTGATGCGGAACAGCGAGGTGCTGGTCAGGATCGCCTGGTTGCAGCTCGGGAACAGCCGGCTGGGGACGCCGCGCGCGAGCGCCGCGATGCCGGTGGACTGGAGGATGGCGAGCGCGATCGTGAGGTAGCGGGTGTACTGCGTGAGCTTCGCCTGGCCGCTCTGCCCCTCCTCCTTCAGCCGCTCGAGCCGGGGGATCACGACGATCAGCAGCTGGATGATGATCGAGCTGGTGATGTAGGGCATGATCCCGAGCGCGAACACGCTCAGCTGGAGCAGCGCACCACCGCTGAACAGGTTGACCAGGCCGTAGAGATTGTTGTTCTTGACCGAGTCAAGGCACTGGTGGATGTTCACGTAGTTGACGCCCGGCGCGGGCACGGTTGAGCCGAGCCGGAACAGCGCGACGATGCCCAGCGTGAAGAGGAGCTTCCGGCGCAGGTCGGGCGTTCGGAACGCCCGGGCGAACGCGGTGAGCACGGGCTCCTCCAGGTACGTCCGGCGGGCCGTGGCCTCGGACGGGTCGTGGGACCGCCGGTGAGCGGTCGACGTGTGCGGGGTCAGGCGGGCAGACCGCCTCGGGGACTGTAACAGCCCTGGTGCGACGCAGGCGCCCCACCGAGAAGGTGGGACGCCTCCGTGCAGGTGGCACTCAGACGGTGGTCGCGGAGCCTCCGGCGGCGGTGATCTTCTCCTTGGCGCTGGAGGAGAACGCGTGTGCGCTGACCTGCAGCTTCACCGCGAGGTCACCGCCTCCGAGGACCTTAACCGGCTGGCCAGGGCGTACGGCGCCCTTGTCAGCGAGCTCCAGCGGTCCGACAGTCCCGCCTTCGGGGAACAGCGCAGCCAGACGCTCCAGGTTGACGACCTGGAACTCGACCCGGAACGGGTTCTTGAAGCCCTTGAGCTTGGGCAGCCGCATGTGCAGCGGCATCTGCCCGCCCTCGAACCGAGCCGGGACCTGGTAGCGGGCCTTGGTTCCCTTGGTGCCGCGGCCTGCCGTCTTGCCCCGCTTGCCGCCCTCGCCGCGACCCACACGGGTCTTGGCGGTCTTGGCGCCCGGAGCGGGGCGCAGGTGATGGACCTTGAGGGTCACGGTTACTCGACCTCCTCGACGACCACCAGGTGGCGGACCGTGTGGATCATGCCGCGGATCTCAGGACGGTCTTCCTTCACGACGGTGTCGTGCATCCGCTTGAGACCCAGCGAGCGCAGGGTGTCGCGCTGGTTCTGCTTGCCGCCGATCTTGGACTTGATCTGCGTCACCTTCAGCCGTGGCATCAGGCACCCGCCGCCGCACGGGCGCGCAGCATCGCTGCCGGCGCCACGTCCTCGATGGGGAGCCCCCGACGGGCCGCGATCTCCTCTGGCCGCTGCAGTCCCTTGAGGGCTGCCACCGTCGCGTGGACGATGTTGATCGGGTTGGAGGAGCCGAGCGACTTCGAGAGCACGTCGTGGATGCCGGCGCACTCGAGCACGGCGCGCACCGGACCACCGGCGATGACACCGGTACCGGGGCTGGCCGGCTTGAGCAGGACGACGCCGGCTGCCTTCTCACCCTGGATGGGGTGCGGGATGGTCACGCCGATGCGCGGCACCTTGAAGAAGTTCTTCTTGGCCTCCTCGACGCCCTTCGCGATCGCGGCGGGCACCTCCTTGGCCTTGCCGTAACCGACGCCCACCTGGCCGTCGCCGTCGCCCACGACC
>JAVEEJ010000221.1 GCA_030840515.1 Frankiaceae bacterium
AGCTAGGCGCTGGCGCGGCGACGGCGGGCCAGCCGTCGTCGCTCGAGCTCGTTGAGGCCGCCCCAGATCCCGCGGTGCTCCCCGCTGGTCAGGGCGTGGTCGAGACACGCCTCACGTACGACGCAGCCTCCGCAGATCCGGCGCGCGGCACCCTCGCGGGCGTCTCGCTCAGCCTTGACCTCGAAGCTCGGGGGTGTGAAGAAGTACTCGGCAGTGGTGCCCTTGCACGCTGCCTGTCCCCACCAACCGTCGTCCATTCCCCACCCTCACTCCGGCGCCGCTGGGGTGGCCCCGTATGAGGAGTGAGGTTCGACACTGCGCCGCCGGTTCCTGCTGGTCGGGCGGGTGAGGCAGCGCGCGTCTACGCTCGCGCAAGTGACCGCCTTTCCCGGTGTGCGCCTGCACGTCGTCTCCGGCAAGGGCGGCACAGGGAAGACGACTGTGGCCGGAGCGCTGGCTCTGGCGCTGGCAACCGGCGGGCGGAAGGTGCTGCTCACCGAGGTCGAGGACCGCGGCGGACTGGCGCAGCTCTTCGACACCGCCCGCATGGGGTACGCCGAGCACCGCCTCGCCGCGGCTCCCGGCGGCGGCGAGGTCAATGGCCTGGCGGTGGACCCGGAGCAGGCGCTGCTCGAGTACCTGGAGACGTTCTACAAGCTGCGCCGAGCCGGCAGCGCGCTCAAGCGGATCGGCGCCGTGGACTTCGCCACCACCGTCGCTCCCGGCATGCGCGACGTGCTGCTCACGGGCAAGGTCATGGAGGCGACGCGGCGATCGGGTCCTGGCGGGAGGCCCGTGTACGACGCCGTCGTACTCGACGCCCCTCCGACGGGCCGGATCGCCCGCTTCCTCAACGTCAACGCCGAGGTCGCCGGGCTGGCGAAGGTCGGCCCGATCCACGGCCACGCCCAGCAGGTCATGTCCGTCATCGCGTCCCCGCTGACGGCCGTGCACCTCGTGACGCTGCTGGAGGAGATGCCGGTGCAGGAGACCGTCGACGGGGTGGCGGACCTGCGCGCGGCCGGCCTGCGGGTCGGGGGGATCTTCGTGAACATGGTGCGCCCCGCGCTGCTTCCGGCGAAGGCACTCGTCGCCGCCCGCAACGGCACCCTCGGCACCGAGAGCCTGGCCAAGACGCTGGAGGGGGTCGGTGTCCCCGCGGGGGCGCTGCCCGGGTTGCTCGTCGAAGCGCGCGAGCACGCCGAGCGCGTCCAGCTGGAATCCGCCGAGCGGGCCGAGCTGGCCCGCCTGGACCTGCCGACCGCCGAGCTGCCGCTGCTGTCCGAGGCGGTCGACGTCGGAGCGCTCTACCAGCTGGCCGAGCAGCTGCGCGAGCAGTTGATCGCATGACCGCGAGCAAGCTCGACGTCGACGCCCTCATCGACGACCCGCGCACCCGGGTCATCGTGTGCTGCGGCTCGGGAGGCGTGGGCAAGACGACGACGGCTGCGGCGCTCGCCCTGCGGGCCGCCGAACGCGGCAGGCAGACGGTGGTGCTGACCATCGACCCGGCGCGACGGCTGGCGCAGTCGATGGGACTGACGGAGCTGGACAACACCCCACGCGCGGTCGCGGGCGCCGACGGCGACCTCGACGCGATGATGCTGGACATGAAGCGCACGTTCGACGACATCGTGCTCGCGCACAGCGATGCCGCCCGCGCGCAGCAGATCCTCGCCAACCCCTTCTACCAGTCGCTGTCCTCGTCATTCTCCGGCACGCAGGAGTACATGGCGATGGAGAAGCTCGGGCAGCTGCGGGCGACCGGCGCCTGGGACCTGATCGTGGTCGACACTCCCCCTTCGCGGTCGGCGCTGGACTTCCTCGACGCGCCGAAGCGGCTCGGGACCTTCCTCGACGGCCGGCTGATCAGGCTCCTGATCGTCCCGGCCAAGGCTGGGGGACGGGCCTACCTGAAGGTCATCAGCGCCGGCGTCGGCATGGTCACCAGCGTGCTGACCAAGATCCTCGGCGCCCAGGTGCTCAAGGACGTCTCGCTGTTCGTGACGGCACTGGAGACGATGTTCGGCGGCTTCCGGGAGCGGGCTGACAACACCTACGCCCTGCTCAAGGCACCGGGTACGGCGTTCCTCGTGGAGGCCGCGCCGGAGCGGGACGCCTTGCGCGAGGCGGCCTACTTCGTGGAGCGGCTCAGCCAGGAGCGGATGCCGTTGGCCGGGCTGGTGCTCAACCGGGTGCACCGCTCTGCCGTCCCGTCGCTGTCGGCGGAGCGCACGGTGGCGGCCGCGGAGGAGCTGGCCGGGCGGCGTGGCGCGGCGACTGCGGAGGGCGTGCTGCGGCTGCACGCTGACCGGATGGTGGTGGCCGCCCGCGAGCGCCGCCTCTTCGAGCGGTTCACCGCGGCACACCCCGCGGTGGCTGTGGCGGAGGTCGCGGCGCGGTCGACGGACGTGCACGACCTGGACGGGCTGAGGGCCGTCGGCGCAGACCTGGCGAGTTGAGCTCGTCGTACTCGTCCCCGCCCATTCCCTTGCGGGTTGAGCTCAGGCGGAGCGGCGCTGCTCGGGGATCGCGGCCCGGCGGGCCTTGAGGAACATGGCGCGCCACGAGCGGACCTCGGGCCGGCGGCGCAGCAGGGCGCGACGCTCCCGCTCGGTCATGCCACCCCAGACGCCGAACTCCACGCGGTTGTCCAAGGCGTCGGCCAGGCACTCGACGCGCACCGGGCAGCCCATGCAGACCTGCTTGGCCCGGTTCTGGGCGGCTCCCTGGACGAAGAGCGCGTCGGGGTCACCCTGACGGCAGGCTCCCAGGCTGGGCCAGGCCTCGGTCCAGGCGGCGGGATCGGCCAGCACGGTCGTGGGGTGGCTCATGCCGGCGTCCTCACGTTGTCTCGGTGCGGTCGTCCCCCGGAGTCCGGCTTGGCCCGCTTGCGTCAACAACGACTGTAGGAAACGGACGTTACGGCCGATAGCCTCCGTTCGGCCCATCTTGGTCTAGCACGGACGGGCCATACGCCGCGTAGCCGTAGCCCGTTCGAAGGGCCGCTCAGAGGTGCGGGACCTACTCTTTGACGGTGAGAACCCCGGCTCGACCAGGCGCGCAGCGCGACCTGCGCCACCGGTTGGGCCTGCTCGGGGCGGTGGCCGCCCTTGCCGGACTGCTGGTGGCGGGCCTCATCGCGCCGTTCGTCGGGGGCCTCGCGGTCGTTGCCCGCGCCAGCGCCGACTCCTTCGACCAGCTGCCGAGCGAGCTCAAGACCCCGCCGCTGCCCCAGGCCTCCAAGGTCCTGGCCGCCGACGGCACCACGATCGCGACCTTCTACGACGAGAACCGCATCCTCGTCCCGCTGAGCCGGGTGGCGCCGAGCATGCGCTACGCGATCATCGCCATCGAGGACTCGCGCTTCTACGAGCACCGCGGGATCGACATCCAGGGCGCCTTCCGGGCCGCGCTGAACAACGCCAAGGGCGGCTCGGTGCAGGGCGGCTCAACCATCACGCAGCAGTACGTCAAGAACGTGCTGGTCGAGCAGGCCACCAACACCAAGGACGTGAAGGCGGCCCGCGCCCAGGACGTCTCACGCAAGCTGCGCGAGCTCAAGTACGCGCTCACCCTCGAGGACAAGCTCAGCAAGGACCAGATCCTCGAGAACTACCTGAACATCGCCTACTTCGGGGATGGCGCCTACGGCGTCGAGTCGGCGGCCAGGCACTTCTTCGGGACCACCGCTGCTCGGCTCACGCTGCCGCAGTCCGCGCTGCTGGCCGGGTTGGTCAAGAGCCCGTCGATCTACAGCCCGATCAAGCACAAGGTGGCCGCCAAGCTCCGCCGCGACACGGTGCTCGGTGTCATGCGCGAGCAGCACTTCGCGAGTCCCGCGGACGTGGCCAAGGCGCAGGCCAGCCCGATCAAGCTGAAGCTCCAGGCCGAGGTGAACGGGTGCGTGACGTCCGTCGCACCCTGGTTCTGCGACTTCCTCGTCGGCTACTTCCGGGCCAACCCGTCGCTCGGCGGTGAGCGGGCGCTCAAGGAGAACGGCCTCACCGTGCACACGACCCTGGACCTCAAGGCCCAGAGGTCCGCGGACGCGGCGGTGCGCAAGTACGTCGCCCCCACCGACAAGGTCGCCGCGTCCCTGGCGATGGTGGAGCCGGGCACCGGTCACGTGCTGGCGATCGCGGAGAGCCGCGACTACAGCAAGTACAAGCTCAACCTCGCAGTGGGGCGGCCCTACAGCCCGAACGCCGGCGGCCAGCCCGGCTCGACGTTCAAGGCGTTCACCCTTGCCGCGGCGCTGGACCAGGGCATCCCGATCAAGACCGCGATCCGGTCGCCCGCGTTCTACGTGTCGAAGTTCATCGGCGGGGCGCCGCGTTGCCCGCAGCCTTTCTACTGCCTCAACAACGCGGGCGACTCCGAGAGCGGCACCTTCAACCTGCTCACCGGCACGTGGGCTTCGGTGAACACCTTCTACGTGCAGCTCGAAGAGCGCGTCGGGCTGCCGGCGGTGAAGGCCATGGCGACCGGCCTCGGTGCGCGCCGCGCTGACGGCACGGCCTGGCACGCGGGAGGCTCGTTCACTCTCGGCGCCGACGAGGTCGCCCCGCTCGACATGGCCGTCGCCTACGCGACCCTCGCGGCACACGGAGTGCGCTGCGACCCGGTGCTCGTCACCTCGGTCACGACGAGCAAGGGCAAAGAGGTGGCGCTGCCGGACGCGAAGTGCGGCAAGGTCATGGAGCCCAAGGTCGCCGACACCGTGACCCAGATCCTCACGGGCGTCATCGACGGGTCGTTCCGGGCGCGCACCGGCCGGGCCGCGTCGCTGGGCCGGCCGGCGGCCGGCAAGACCGGGACCAACACCGACTACCACGGCGCTTGGTTCGTGGGCTACACGCCGCAGATCGCGACCGCGGTGGGCATGTGGAACCCGAAGGCGCCGAACACCTACCAGCTCAAGAACGTCACGATCGGCGGTAAGCGCTACGGCCGAGTCTTCGGAGCGACGATCCCCGCGCCGATCTGGAAAGCCGCGATGCTCGGAGCCCTCGAAGGCGTCCCGGTTGTCAAGTTCGCGCCGGCGAGCAAGGAGGTCGCCGACGGCCAGAGCTCACCGGTCCCCGACGTGACCGGGCTCTCCGTGCCCGAGGCCAAGGCGCGTATCGAAGCGGCGGGATTCACCTTCTCCCTCGCCCCGGGCGCAGTGCCGTCGCTGCTGCCTGCGGGCACGGTGGCGTACACGTCTCCGGGTGGCGGCTCGCTGGCTCCGCCGGGCAACCCGATCCGCGTCTACGTCAGCAACGGCGTGCCGCCCACGACGGCGCCCACGGCCAACCCGAACCCCTCGCGTACCTCGGCTCCACCACCCAAGCCACCGCCGCCGACGCACAAGCCGAAACCGAGACCCAAGCCCAGCCCCACCCCCTCGCCATGACGGCGCGGCTGAAGGTCCCGCTGGCAGTCGCGGGCATGGCCGCCGCAGGTCTGGGATGGTCGGTCGCTGAGACGCGGATGTTCGTGCTGCGGCGAGCAGAGGTCGGCGTACTCGCTCCCGGATCTGCGCCGCTCACCGTGCTCCACATCAGCGACCTGCACCTCACCCCGGGGCAGCGGATCAAGCAGCGGTGGGTGCACGCGCTGAACGAGCTCGAGCCCGACCTCATCGTCGGCACGGGTGACTTCATCGCGCACCCAGAGGCTGTGCCGCCGCTGGTGGACGCGCTCGGCGACCTGCTCGCGCGCCCGGGGTGCTTCGTGCTCGGCTCCAACGACTACTTCGCGCCCAAGCCGAAGAACCCGGCGCGCTACCTGCTGCCGGACAACGGGCGACGCTCACACGGCGGCGAGCTGCCCTGGCGGGACCTCAAGGCAGCGCTGTCGGCCGAGGGTTGGGTCGACCTGACCAATGCCCGCGGCTGGCTCAAGGCCGGCGCTCGCGAGGTCGAGCTGCGCGGCATCGACGACAGCCACATCAACAGGGACGAGTACGACGACGTCGCGGGACCTGCCGATCCGACAGCCGACCTGCGACTGGGCGTCATGCACTCGCCGGAGCCGCGCAACGTCGCCGCGATGGGCGCCGACGGGTTCGAGCTGGTGCTGGCCGGCCACACTCACGGTGGCCAACTCCGGCTGCCGTTCTACGGCGCGCTCGTGACGAACTGCGGGCTCGAGCGATCGCGCGCGCGGGGATTGTCGCAGGGGGACGACGACACCTGGCTGCATGTGTCGGCGGGGTTGGGAACGTCGCCGTACGCGCCCGTTCGCTTCTGCTGCCGGCCTGAGGCCACCCTGCTCACGCTGGTGGCTGCCCGCTAGAGTTGCACGTCGCCCGGCTTCGTGCCGGGCTTCGGGGTGTGGCGCAGCTTGGTAGCGCGCTTCGTTCGGGACGAAGAGGCCGCAGGTTCAAATCCTGTCACCCCGACCAAACGTTCTCGCAGGTCAGGGGCCGCTTTCGGCCTTCGCCGACAGGGCTCACACCGTCCATCTCGCGGCTAAAAGAGCCTAACCAAGAGCCTAAGCCTCTCGGGGCTGCCGCCTCCTAACAGTGGCCGCCGATGCCCTCCCGGCGGAGCGATTGACTAGCGCGCCCCGCCGCCATAAGCGTCCGCCTGATCGCGTTACGCCCCGGGGTCATCTGTGCGCACACGGACACGCCGCGCTCACGGGAACGCCGACGCAACTGTCGCAAGACCATGCCTTGCCCTGCCGAGCCAAGTGCCCGACTCCCATTGGAGGCCAGGACAGGGTCAGGGGGCCCCGACCAGTTCGTAACTACGGTAGCTACCGCCGTCTTGGACGATGATTATCGTGGGCACGAAGGCGCCGCGACCGCCGCTTACGACCTTGCCATCCTTGACGACAGGTGTCGCTGCGCCATACTTCGCTCGGGCTGCGTCAAGCCCCATGGGCGCTAAGCGGCTCTTCTCGTAGATGCGATGGAAAACGGTCACTCGCTCGCCTGGATGGTGGGCTCCGCAGCCGCTGAGCATCGCGGATGAAAGCAGCCAAGCCAGAACGCCAAGGGTTGCGGCTGCGGTCCTACGCCGCATTGCTGTAGACGTCCTGCATCAACCATCCGTAATACTTTGGCGAGCTGTATCCCTGCTGAGAGACACGGCTTCTGAAGGTAGTCCAAGGGATATTGAGCGTGTCCGTGCTGTGGTAGCTCATGTAGAAGCCCGTGGAGTCCTTCTTGGTCACCATCGCCGAGTGATCGATCTTGCCGTCCGCGCCGAAGTCCGCCTGGAAGAGGTCGCCGACCAGCAGGGAGCTAAGCGTCGACGTCTTCTTGGCTCGGCCCTCTAAGACGTTGAACCAGTAGAACTTGTTCGCCACGGTCCAGGTAAGACTATGGCTGCTATTGCCGGAGCCGTGCCACCACCACGAGGTGGAGTAAGGCTGACCGTCTTCGCGTTGCCGCCAGTTCCCCGACTTGTAGAGCGCTGCCGACATGAAGTTCGTGCAGTCCTCGCCAGAGTAGTAATACCAAGACGAGTCATGGCAGGTCGAGCAGGCATGTGCCTTGACGTAGTTGACCGCGGCGCCTCTGTTGTAGCAGTAGTTCGGCGGGTAGACGTTGTTGCACCAGTCCGTGCCCGGCGGCTCCACAGCAGCGTTCACGTCCGCGCTGGGAACGGTATCCGTGTCGTCCGTTGTCGTGGGCTCGTTAGCGACCGAATCCTGATCCGGAATCTGGCTGTGCGTCTCCGTCACGTACTGGTCTGTCGTGGAGGTGATGTCCGGGATCGGACCGTCCGTGCGGAACGTAACGCGAGCCGGAATCGCTTCTTGCCACGTTGTTGATGCCTGGCCATTACTCGAGTACACCAAGGCATACGTGTGATCAAGTAGCACGTCTAAGACGGCACCAGCGGCCGTCGTGCTCACCACGCTCGCGTCGCGGACAGTGGTCTGAGCGCTGCTGATCTTCAGACCAACTGAAGTGACTGAGCGCCGGTCCGAGAGCGCCCGCTGAGCGTCGTCGGCCAGAACGCGTGTCGCGGCAGCCGTCGCCTCCGCGTCGTTGGCAGCCTGGGAAATCGCATCAACGCGCGCCTCGTAGCCCGACAGCGCATTCATCAGCGTTGGAACGTCAGGTCCCGAAGCGGAAGCAATCGGTGCTGACAGCACCGCAGGCAAAGGCAAGATTGCCAGTGCGAGACTGCAACGCACCAACGAACGCTTGGACAACATTAGGACCCCTCCCCGGTCGAACGCGCACGAAGTGAACCAGATGTGTCATGTCCGGGCAACGGGGGTGAAGAGGCGTCACAGGACGAGAGGGCGGTTGGTCCTACAGGTGCCGCCCGGGGGCTTGAATCCTCGGTGCCAACTCCCGCTCCGGAACCTCCCGCGGGCCGCCGACGTTCCTGCCTTGGCCGACTGCACCCGACTGGAGCTCGCATGATCGCTTCACTGCGCATTGTTGGCGTAGGCGCCAGCCTGGTGGCCGCGCTCAACGTGACCGGATGCACGGCCAGTAGGACATCGGCCGGCCCTGCCCCCGGAGGTTCACCCAGCGCGGCCCCTACGTCGAGCAGCACCCCAGCCGTCACGGTCGAGGTCGCCTACGCGCACGGATCGGTGAGCCCCCGCGGTTACACGGCCAAGGTCAAACTTGGGACCAAGGTTCACCTGGTTGTCCACGCTGACGTCAAAGACGAAGTCCACGTCCATGGCTTCGATCTGCACCAGGAGATCATCGGGGGAGTCGCGGTCATCGACTTCGTAGCCAACGTGCCCGGAACGGTTGAGGTTGAGCTGGAGGCCAAGAGCTACCTCCTGCTGCACATCCAGGTCGCCTGACCTAGCGAATGCGCCATCGCCATCGCCGAGCCGCCTCTGATGAGCCCGGCGCGAGCTGCCCGGGTGGGCAGGTCTGCGGGTACTGACGTCGAAGTGATCCACCATGCGCAGGATCACCCTCGCGGTCGCGGCCGCGGTACTCGCCACGCCGCTCGCCGCCTCGGCACACGGGGGACGGCATGACCCGCCACGCAAGCTCCCGGCGCTGGCGGTCGTGGCAATCGTCGACAGTGGGATCAACCCCTACAGCGTCCAGTTCCGCGACGACTCAGACCTCGCCTACCGACACCCGTCGACCTACATCGCCGGCTTTCCGAAGTCGGCGCCTGCCCTGCGGCTGCACCTGAACCTCCCCTATGACAAGGCCGTCAAGGCAGACGCATCTGTGTGGGCGAGCGTCGTCCCCAAGCAGCTCTACTGGATACCCGGAACACGCATCGTCGGAGCCATCAGCCTCGGTGCCGGCGGCACCCTCTGCCCGACCACCGTCAAGGCCCCCCCAGCCAGCGCGGCCTTTGCCGGCGCCTGCACAGAGCACCGGATACTCGACGACCTCGGCCACGGCACCATGACGGCGAGCCGCGCCGTCGGCGAGCGGCACTCACTGGCACCCGAGGCGCGCCTGGTCGAGATCGAAGGCCTTGGGGCGGGTTCGCTCAACTGGGTCACCGCGCAACCCTGGATCGACGTGAGCAGCAACTCCTGGCTCAGCCTGCTTCCGCAACCGCTCGGGAAGACCGGGCTCGACTCGACCACGGCCGCTTTCAGCAAGGCCGCCAAGCGACTGCTCACCGTTGCCGCCTCCGGCAACGGGGCCGCCTTCGCTGAGGGCGGGGCGCCAACGCCGACCTATGCCCTGTCCACCGGAGCCCCCGGAGTCGTCCTCGTCGGAGGTCACGACAACGGTCACGTCACCGCCTGGTCCGGGGCGCCACCCCACGTCGTGGCGGACGCCTACGGCGGCTGGACCGCGATCCACACCTCCTCAACCCTGGTGCGCCCGGATCCGATCGCGTGCTGCACCAGTGCCGCCGCACCCTACGTAGCAGGCGCGGCCGCGGACATCGTCCAGGAAGCGCGCGAAATGCTCGGGGCAACTGGGACCGGCATTCGGGGCGGCATCGTCGCCAAGGGCAAGAATCCGCACATCAAAAGCGGGCCCCTGGCTGACGGCGTCCTCACCCTGGACGAGCTTCGGACCCTACTGCTCCGCACCGCGGATCCGCGGCCAAAGGCCGGGCCCGACGACGGGCTCATCCACTGGATGGGTGACCCGCGCGCTCCCGACCACACCGAGTATGGCGCCGGCGGAAACCCCTTCTGCGCGGGCTGCACAACTCTCCCGGCCCAGTGGTCCTCGGTGCCGGCAGGGGTCGATCAGTACGCGGACATCGGTTACGGGGGCATTGACGCTTCGACCTTGGACCACGCAATCGACGTCATGAGCGGAGAGAAGCCCATGCCGCAACGGCCGACCGAGGACGCCGACTACGCGCTCGACCAGCAGGCCCGAGCCGGGATCGGCTGACGCGCGCACTAGGCCGGGGCGCACGCACAGCGGTGCACGGCGGCTTCGGCCGCAGACGCGCGCAGTCTCACAAGAGACCAGTGTGTCTGGTGCGGGGTAGTTGATCTTGGAAAGCGTGACCCGGTGGCAGTGCACGGCTCCGGGCGTGAGTGCTCCCTGGACAGGGCGCTGAGTGGGGGCGGCGGTGTTGCGAATAGCAGCGGTCATGGACGGACGGGACCCCCGTGCCGCCGCTCGGATGACGGTGCGCTGCACCCCCGGCGCGCCGCTAGATCGGCCGTGCAGGAGGTCGCTGAGGTGGCTGCAGACCGTGAACAAGTGCGTCTGGATGGGAGTACCGCTTCGCGGGGCCTCGCGCCCGCTAGAGCCGCTCTGAACGCTGCGATGACCGTGCGGTCCTGGGTGCTGTGAGGACGTTGCTCGTCCGGCTCGGCGAGTTGGGGTCCGGCTCCTGGCAGGTCGACGGGGCACGCTCGCCGTGCCTGACGACGACGAGCTGCACGGTGCCGTTGCGGGCGTGGTCACTGCGGTGGTCACGGTCTTGGTCATGCGCGGCGAACGCGCCACATGCTGGTGGTCACGCCGCTGACGTTCGCTTCTGGCCGCGCCCCATCCGGGGCACGGAGGAAGGGAGCACGGTTGTGAATGAGCCAATGGAAGCGGGAAGCCACCGCTTGTTGTTGACGGTGAACGAGGCCGCGGCGCTGCTGGGGATCAAGCGCACGAAGTTGTACGAGCTGCTCGCCGCCGGTTCTTTGGCGAGCGTGCGGATCGGGACTTCCCGACGCGTCCCAGTAGCCGCAGTCGAGGGGTACGTGGACGCACTGCTGAGTTCGCGACCGTGAAGCCCGCTGGCCGGCCAGCACTGCCTCGCTACCGCAGCGGGCACCACCGGGGCCGAGTACCTCGGCCCGATTGCCGGGCGGTGCCGCGCCCGACTAAACCGCGGCAGATGCGTGCGCGATCAGGGCAGCAGGTCCAGATACTTCTTGCGGCAGGGCATCGCGTGGATGAGTAGCTCCGCTCCGTCTTCAAAGATCAGGACGACTGTTTCCAGCAGGCGCGCGCCGGTGTCGAAGCCGAGCCGAAGTTCTCGGTGAGGCGAGCCGTCGTCGTCGAGGGGCTCGATCCAAACTGGCCACTCGGCGGCCTGGACGGCGTCGGACGCCTCGACACCGTGCTTGAGTGCACCCGGATGGACCTTCACGCAGACAGTTGCGCCAGCGCGGCCCGAATCGCCTCCGACCGGCTCATGTGTTTCTTCGCGGCCGCCGCGTCGAGGGCGTCGAGTTCGTCGGCGGTCAGCCGCACTGCCACGACCTGCATCGGTGCGGCTCCACGGCCCGGCCGCCCGCGCCCGCGACCTTTGAGCTCGTCGACGTCATAGCCAGCCTCGGCCTCGTCAGCCCACTCTTGTACCTGCTGCTCGCTCACCACATCGAAATCGTATGACGAAAACCGGGAGTTGGCCAGCGTCGCCTGGACGACTAGCACGCCACGCGACCTGAGCGGACGCCAGCGGTGGCCCACCTTGAGTCGGCAGCCGCGACGTTCGACTGCTGGCGGTGACGGACGAGGGCGGCGGGCGTTGTCGCGAAAGGCTGACCTGGCGGGCGCTAGCCGCGATGCTGCTGTCGTGAAGGTCCTGAGGCTGCGCCGCGACGACACGTGCGTGGCCTGCTCGGCTGCGCTGCCCGCCGGAACGCGCGCGACCTGGGACAGCCACACGCGTACGGTCCGCTGCCAGCTCTGCAGCGACAGCTCGGATGCGACCGCATCTGCGACCCCGGTGGCCGCTCAGGAGCGCCCCCCGGAGCCAGCGCCGCCGGTGAACGTCGGCGGCGGTTCGGCGCAGCGCGAGTACGACCGGCGTTCGCAGAACCGCGAGCGGCGGGTCCGCCAGGCACACCCGCGGCTCGGCGGGCTCCTTCTGGCGCTCAGCGCGGAGCCGGCGAGCACCCGGGTCTGGGCTCAGGGGGCTGCCGGTGAGCGAGCGGTCGCC
>JAVEEJ010000070.1 GCA_030840515.1 Frankiaceae bacterium
CACCGAAGAGGCTTTGCAGCAGGCGGCGCTGCGCGACGCCGGTGTCCTGGTACTCATCGAGCAGCACGGCCTCGAACCGCTGGCGCTCAAGCACGCCGACCTCGGGCGCCTGGTCGGCGATCAACGCCGCCAAGGCCACCTGGTCGCCGAAGTCGATCGCCTCGTGGACCTCCTTGAGCTCCCGGTAGGCCCGCACCAGCTCCAGCAGCTCGCCGCGGGCACGCGCTGCCGAGGCGCAGTCGAGCAGCTTGGCGGGCGGCTTGTCCAAAGCCTCCACGTCAGCGGCGAAGCCGAGGTCGAAGCCGCGCAGCTGCTCCGGCGAGACCAGGTGCTCGGCGAGCTCGGCATCGAGCGCGAGCAGCTTCTGCGTGACGGCCGGAGGCTGCCAGCGCAGGTACTTGAACGGACCGCGCGCCTGCGACACCACCCGGGCCGCGAGCTGCCAGCGCGCGGCCTCAGTCAGCAGCCGTGACTGCGGCTCGCGCCCGATGCGCAGCGCGTGGTCCTTCACGACCGAGGCCGCATAGGAGTGGTAGGTCGACACCGTCGGGAGGTCGTCGACCGCGAAGGCATCGAGGGTTCCGCCGGTGAACGCGCGCAGCGTGAGGCGCACCCGTCCCGCCAGCTCAGCGGCCGCCTTCGAGGTGAAGGTCAGGCCGAGGATCTTCGCCGGCTCGATGCCGAAGTGCGCGACGAGATGCACCACCCGCGCCGCCATCACGGCCGTCTTCCCGGAGCCCGCGCCCGCGACCACGAGCACCGGCTCGAGCGGTGCCGAGGCGGCGCGCAGCTGCTCGTCGGTGAAGCGAACCTTCAGCGCGTCGACGAGGTATTGGCCATAAGCGTCGGTGCGAAGCGCGGTGCTCACTGGACGACCTGCTTGCCCGCGTCGACCGCGGGGCACGCGAGCTTCATCGCGCACTTCTCGCAGTAGCTGTTGGGACGCGCGGTGAACTCCTCGGCGCGGATGCTCGTTGCCACGCGATCGATCAGCTGGTCGGCCCAGTCCTCGTCACCGATCGAGGCCTGCACCTGCTCGTGCGGGAGCCCGCCTTTGCGCTCTTGGCGCAGGTGGACCAGCCGCGCGCCACCGACGGGGAGGCGCCCCCCGGTGACGTCGTCGAAGGCCCCTTCGCGCGCCGCGACCTGATAGACGCCGAGCTGCGGATGCGCCGCGAGCTCCTTTGCCGAGGGGGCCGACTTGCCAGTCTTGAAGTCGATGACCTGCACCGTGCCGGCCTCATCGACCTCGACCCGGTCGGCGGACCCGCGGATCACGACATCACCGACCTGGACCCGGAACTCGACTTCGGCCCCGGCGAGGCGCGTCGGGCGGGACGTGTGCCACGCCAGCAGCCGCCGGATCGCGTCGATCGCCGCGACCCGTTCCGCGTCGGCATGCCAGCGCGCGTCGTACCCGAGCGATGGCCACACCTCGTCCAACCGCGCGACGAGCGCATCAGCGTCGGGCTCGACGACCCCGTCACTGAGCAGCTTGGCTAGTGCGTGGATGACGAGGCCGAATCCCTGCGCCGTCGAGCTCACCGACGCAGCCCCGACCTCGCGCTCGAGGAACCAGCGCAACGGGCACGTGTCGTGCCCCTGCACACCGGAGCCGGACAGCGCGATGGGCTCCTCTACCCGACGCAGCGGGACCGGACCTTCCGTCAGCGCGCGCTGCCCCCACCACGTGCTCGGGTCAGCGCTGGGAACGTCGGGTGCGAGTACGGCGAGTCGACGCGCGGCGGCGAGCTTGACCGCGGCACTCGAGTGCTCGTCCACCAGCGCCCGTCGGAGCCGCGCGACGAGGGAGGAAGTGGTGAGCAGCTCAGTCCCCGCGAGCTGCGCGGCCTCGGGGACAGCGAGGCCGAGCTCGTCGAGGAAGCGGCTGGGACGATCACCCGCCTCGTCGAACGAGGAGACACCGGTGATGACGAGCCGGGCCTTGGCGCGGGTGAGGGCGACGTAGAGCAGTCGTCGCTCCTCGGCGAGCAGCTGGGCCGCGCTCGGTGTCTGCCGGAGGCCGTCCCGGTCGACCGCGTCGGCCTCGAGCAGCGAGCCGCGTCGACGCAGGTCCGGCCAGACGCCTTCCTGCAGGCCGGCGACGACCACGAGGTCCCACTCGAGGCCCTTGGACCGGTGGGCCGTGAGCAGCCGCACGGAGCCGCCCGCGGCGGCACGCTCCTCGACGGGGGCGGCGGGGATGACCTGCGCCTCGAGCTCTTCGAGCAGCGCCCCGGCGCCGGCCCGCGGTCGGCGCTCCTCGAGTCGGGCGGCGGCCTGGAACAGCGCAAGCGCGGCGTCGAGGTCACGGTCGGCCCGCTGACCGACGAGGCCACCGCGCGCCGCTTCAGCCTCGAGCCGGCGGCCCCAGCCGCTCCCCTCCCACAGAGCCCAGAGCGCGTCTTCCGGCGTTCCGTCTGCCAGTGCCTCGGCGGCGGCGGAGACGAGCCGTCCCATCCGCTCCACCGGCTCGGTCAGGTGCGGAGGCAGGTCGATGACGAGCCGGGGGTCGAGCAGCGCGTCGCGCAGCAGGATCGCCGAGGGTTGCGGGAACGCGTGGCCCTCCGCGCGCTGCCTGCTGCGGAGCGCACGACCGAGCGCCCGCAGTCGGCGCGGCGCGCCGCGGCCCAGCGGCGACAGGAGCAGGACCTCCGCGAGGACGGGGTCCAGCCAGCTCGCCCGAGAGTCGGCGTCACCGTCGGCAGGCCGACCGGCTTCGGCGAGGCGCAGCGCAGTCAGGAGCGGCTGGATCGTCGGGTCCTGGGCGATCGGCACCTCGTCGGCTGCCACCGCGACCGGGACGCCCGCGCTGCCGAACGCCCGTCGCAGCACGGGGATCGAGCGGACGCCGGAGCGCACGAGCACGGCCATCTGCTCCCACGCCATCCCGTCCTCGAGATGGGCTCGGCGCAGCAGGTCGGCGATGGCCGTCACCTCCTCGGCCACGGTCGCGAACAGCCGGATCTGCGGCTCTGCATCGGGGGCAGGCCCGAGGCCGCGCAGGTCCCGGTGGCTGCGGGCGAGGCCCGGCAGCGGGATGCGCTGGGCGAGCGCGCGGGACGGAGCGAGCATCGGCTCGGACATCCGGCGGGAGGCCTCCAGGGCGACCGCAGGCGCCGGCTGGCCGGAGGCGGTGCGGAAGCGCTCGGGGAAGTCGAGGATGCAGCTGACCTCCGCGCCGCGGAAGGCGTAGATGGACTGGTCGGGATCGCCGACGACCACCAGGTCGCGGCCACCTCCGGCGACCCGCCTCAGCAGCGCCTCCTGCGACGGGTCGGTGTCCTGGTACTCGTCCACGAAGACCGCCGCGTAGCGGTCGCGCACGTCGTCGAGGACCTCCGGCCGGTCGAGCAGGTCGAGCGCTCGGCCGACCAGGCCCGCGTAGTCGCACTCGCCGCGCAGTCGGAGCACCTCGTCGTACTCGTCGAGGAATCGCCCTCCCGCCACCCAGGCCGGCTTGCCCTCGCGCTCACCGAGCTCGCGCAGCGCAGCGCCGTCGAGACCCCGCTCGCGGGCCCGGTCGATGAGGTCGCACACCTCGCGCGTGAAGCCGCGCAGGTCGAGGGCTGGGCGCAGCTCGGCGGGCCACGCCGCGCGTCCCTCCCCCGCGACGTGCCCGCGCAGAAGCTCCCGGACGCGCACGTCGCGCTCAGCGCCCGAGAGCAGCCGCGGTGCGGCCTGTCCGGGCTCATCGGGCCAGGCGCGGACCAGGGCGTAGCACCAGGCGTGGAACGTGTACGCCGACGGCTCGCGCACGGTGCGGCCGAGTCGCGCGGTGATCCGCTCCCGTAGCTCGTCGGCGGCCTTGCGGCTGAAGGTCAGGACGAGCAGCCGGTCAGGCTCCGTGCCACGCCGCTCGACCCGGTCCACCACCGCTTCGACCAAGGTCGTGGTCTTGCCGGTGCCGGGCCCTGCGAGGACGAGCAGCGGGCCGCCCGGGTGGTCGACCACCCGCTGCTGCGCGGCGTCCAGCGCGGGCGCTTCGGCAGGCGCCGGGGCAGTGCGCTCGAGGCGGTAGACAGGGGCGGGCACAACGGGCATCCCACCACGCGGGTCCGACAGCCGGGCGGTTGCGCCCGGGCCGCGGCCCGTGACTAGCGGGTGACGACGATCGGCGGGAGGAAGTCCGCCGTGCAGTGGCCGATCTGGTAGCTGAAGCCCCAGCACACGTTGCCGTCGTTGTTGACCCGGACACCCAGCAGCGGTTGGTTGCCGTAGTGCGAGTTGACCGTGGTCCCGTTGTCGTCACGGGTGACCGTGACCGGGTAGTCGGTGGTCGCCGAGGCGGAGCCCGCGAAGCCGGCGATGGTGCCGACGGTGGCGATGGCGAGGATGAGGCGCTTGGACATCGTTCTCCCAGTGGACGATTCCGGCGGAATGCATGCGACCCTGCACGAATCCCCCTGATGACGCAAGGACCGGGGGCGGACAGGATGTGCCCGTGACGGACGATCCACGCGAGCAGATCGGGCGGCTCTTCGACGAGGTCGCACCTGTGTATGACCAGGTGGGAGTGGACTTCTTCGGCCAGTTCGGGCGTCGCCTGGTGGCCCTGGCGGGCCTCAAGCCGGGCTGGCGGGTTCTGGACATCGGCACAGGCCGCGGCGCGGTGCTCTTTCCGGCTGCCGACGCCGTCGTGCCCGGTGGGGGTGAGGTGCTCGGGGTCGACATCGCGCAGGGCATGGTCGACGCCACCTCCGCGGAGATCCAGCGCCGCGGCCTGCAGAACGTCTACCTGC
This sequence comes from Frankiaceae bacterium, assembly GCA_030840515.1. Taxonomy (GTDB): domain Bacteria; phylum Actinomycetota; class Actinomycetes; order JAVEEJ01; family JAVEEJ01; genus JAVEEJ01. Next base: position 4,743 of record JAVEEJ010000070.1, read on the forward strand.
AGGTGTCGGACGCACAGACCCTGCCCGGCTTGCCGGAGCGCGCGTACGACGCTGTGCTCTGCGGCCTGGTGGCCTTCTTCCTGCCGGATCCGCAGGCCGGCGTACGCCGCTGGTTCGACCTGCTCCGGCCGGGCGGCCGGCTCGCCCTGTCGAGCTTCGCGGGCGAGGACTTCCGCTTCAAGCCGGCGCATGACGCGCTCGCAGCGTTCCTTCCGCCCGGGCCTCCGATGAAGCCTCCGGGGATCGAGTCGTTCGCGAGCAGCGACGCGGTGGCCGATCTGCTGAGCTCCGCCGGGTACGTCGACATCGGCAGTGTCGAGCGCGTCCACGAGACGGTCTTCCGCTCCCCCGAGCACTGGTGGGAGTGGCAGGGCAGTCACGGCGGCCGGGCGACCTTGCACCTGATCCCGCGCGAGCAGCGCGAGGCAGCGCGCGAGGCCGCGTGCGCCGCGCTCGAGCCGCTCCGTCGCGAGGACGGCTCACTCCTGCTGCAACCCAAGCTCCGCTACACGGTCGCGGACAAGCCCCGCTAGTTGAGCAGGCAGGGCCTCGCACGGCGGCTGCCCGTCACATCAGAACGGCACTTCGGCACCGTCGCCGTGCTTGGTGATCAAGGACCTTCGTGCACCCCTCTATGCCGCCGTGAGCGTGGGACGGCCGGGGAGGCGAGTCAAAACTCCTTGATCACGACGGCCGGAGGGTGGACGGGAGCGCCGGTTCTGGTGGTGTCGGCTGCCGACGAATCACTTCCGCGGAAGATGCCGTCACCGGTCCGCCGGTCGGTCCGCCCTCATGCGACTGCGCAGCGCTACGCAGCTCCCGGCGCGGCCGACCTGGTGTGGACACGTTTCTCCCGCGGGAGAACCCAACTCCGGCGTGGCCGACCTGGGTGTGCTCGCCCGACCGATGACGATTGCCCCGCTGGGCGGGGCAGTCGTCACGCGTCTCCCGCTCGACCACCGCACCCGCTCGACTCACCGATCTGAGCCGCCGGCTAGGCGCCGCGGCCGTCCCAGCGGGCCGCAGGCATGTCGACGCGAGTGCCGCGCATCGGCACCCGCTCGCGCTTGAGCAAGGCCGTCGCCTCCCGCTCATGACCCGGCGGGAGCGAGCCGTCGCTCATCAGCACCCGGTGCCAGCACGTCTCGGCTCCGTAGCGCGCCATCACGGAGCCCACTCCTCGCGCCGAGCCCTCGCCCATCAGCTCAGCGACGTCGCCGTAGGACATGACACGGCCGCGCGGGATGCGGTCGACGAGGTCGAGCACGCGCGAGGCGTACGGCGTCACCGCGACCTCACCGCGCAGTCGGAGCCAGTCGCTCCGCGATGTCCTCCCGGCCTGCGAGCACCGCGCGGTCCGCCGCCCAGCGCAGCAGTGCCGGGGCGAGGTGGGGGCGTGCGAGCAGCGAGTCCCAGTCGGCGCGCGCAACCGCCGCGCGCACCAGACAGGCCGCCCGTTGCTGGTCGTGCGGCGCCTCGTCGGCCGCGGCGACGACGACGTCCCAGCCCGCCGGATCACCGTTGGCTACGCGCACCAATCCGATCACGGCGGGATCGAGCTCGTCACGGACCGGCGACGTGATGATCAGGTGGATCGCCTGGTCGACGCGCCCGGCGTCGATCAGTGACACCGTGGCGTTCTCGAGCTCGCGCACGGACATCACCACCCGCGGCCGCTGCTCGCGCAGCGTCATGATGTTGCCGAAGACCAGCCAGGCGGCGAGCACGAGCGAGAACGTCAGGCCCGCCGCGTAGGCCGCTGCCCCCGCAGCGGCGGCAACGACCACTCCGACGCCGGCTGCGGTCCGGGTGCGCGTGTAGCTGTCGCCCGGCAGTGCGTTGGCGAGCAGCTGGCCGCCGTCGAGCGGCAGGATCGGCAGCAGGTTGAGCACGCTGAGGCCGAGGGTCAGGAAGATCGCCGTGACGGCGATGTAGCGGCCGTAGCCGTAGGAAGGCAGCGCGTCGCGCGCGAGGAATAACGGCAGGCCGATGGCCAAGCCCACCGCAGGTCCGGCGAAGGAGATCAGCGCACCGCGTCCCCTGGACAACGCCGGACCCCGATGGGTCGTCGCACCGCCGAACCCGTAGAGCACGATCGACGCACTGTGCCCGCTCGCCCGTGCGGCGACCGCGTGGCCGAGCTCGTGCGCCAGCACGGCAGCGAACGCGACGGCCACGAACACGGCGATCGCCTGCGGTCCGTGGACGCCGTACGCGCCCCCGATCCCGAGGAACCCCATGATGAGGAAGAAGAACGGGTCGACCCGAACGGGGAAGCCGAGCGCGCGGAACTTCAGCCCGCGGTCACCGGTCGGGACGGGGAGAACCATGCGCGCACGCTAGCCCGCGTCCCTGACCGCTCAGTAGGTGGGAAGCGCCGGGTCGACCTGCTTCACCCAGGCGATGACGCCGCCCTGCACGTGTTTCGCACTCGAGAAACCCGCCGCCTTCAGGGCCGCAAGCGCCTCCGCGGAGCGCACGCCCGACTTGCAGTGCAGCACCACGGGCTTGTCCTGAGGCAGCGATGCCAGCGCGGCCCCGGAGAGGATCTCCCCCTTGGGGATCAGGACCGAGCCCGGGATCTTCACGATCCCGTACTCCGCCGGCTCGCGGACGTCGACCAGCAGGAAGTCCTCGCCGCGGTCGAACATCTCCTTCAGCTCGGTCGCGGTGATGGTCGCCCCCTGAGCAGCCGCCACCGCCTCGTCCGACACCACGCCGCAGAAGGCGTCGTAGTCCTGCAGCTCAGTGACCGTCGGGTTCTTGCCGCAGATCGCGCACTCAGGGTCCTTGCGCACGTTGATGGAGCGGTAAGTCATCTCGAGCGCGTCATAGACCATCAGCCGGCCGACGAGCGGCTCGCCGATCCCCATCAGCAGCTTGATCGCCTCGTTGACCTGGATCGACCCGATCGACGCGCACAGCACACCGAGTACGCCACCCTCGGCGCACGAAGGCACCATGCCGGGCGGCGGCGGCTCCGGGTAGAGGCAGCGGTAGCACGGGCCGTGCTCGGCCCAGAACACGCTCGCCTGTCCGTCGAAGCGGTAGATCGAGCCCCAGACGTAGGGCTTGCCCAACAGCACGCAGGCGTCGTTCACGAGGTAGCGGGTCGCGAAGTTGTCCGTGCCGTCGACGATGAGGTCGTAGTCCGCGAACAGGTCCATCACGTTGTCGGCCTCGAGCCGGATCTCGTGCAGGTTCACGGTGACGTAGGGATTGATCTCGAGTACGGCGTCGCGTGCGCTCTGCGCCTTCGACCGGCCGATGTCGCTCTGCCCGTGGATGATCTGGCGCTGCAGGTTGGACTCGTCCACCGTGTCGAACTCGACGATGCCCAAGGTCCCGACACCCGCGGCCGCGAGGTACATGAGCGCCGGCGAGCCCAGTCCGCCCGCGCCCACACACAGCACCTTGGCGTTCTTCAGGCGCTTCTGCCCATCCATGGCGACGTCCGGGATGATCAGGTGGCGCGAGTAGCGGCGCACCTCATCGACCGTGAGCTCCGCGGCGGGTGAGACGAGCGGCGGCAGGGACACGTCGTACTCCTCAGGGCTGCTGGATCAGGCCGCTCGTGGGCCCAAACACCTGCTCCAGCGTCCCAGAGCCGCTCCTCATTCCCGCCGACGGGTCGCCCTGGCCCCTGCGTGTGACGCATCTCCCAAGCGCCCCGCGGAGGTGTCAGCGGGCACCTCGGGGGCAGACCAAAGACGAGACACCGAGCGGAAGGAAGACGCCATGGGTACGACGGACAAGTTCTCGAACAAGGCTGAGGAGCTCAAGGGCCAGGCCAAGCAGAAGGTCGGCGAGGCAACGGACAACGAGCAACTCCAGGGCGAGGGCAAGATCGACGAGGCAAAGGGCGACCTGAAGCAGGCCGGCGAGAAGGTCAAGGACGTCTTCAAGTAGTCGTTACAGCACGCGAGCCGCGGTCCCGGTTATCCGGGTCCGCGGCTCGTTGCATGTGCGCGCTGTTTCAGTGAGCGCCGTTTCAGTGAGCGCTGTTTCGGTGCGCGCCGTTTCAGTGAGCGCCCTTCAGTCGCCTGGCTTCCACCACGGTCGCCGCTTACCGGGCTCCTCCGGGGCTGGCTCTTCCGCCGCCGGCGTCTCCCCCGCGTGCAGCTCCGCTATGGCCGCCGCGGCGCCGGTGTCCTGGCGCTCGCGCGGGGGACCCGGCTGGAAGGGACTGGGCACCGCCCACGGGTCTGAGGACTGACTCGACGCGGCTTCTTCCGCCTCCTCGCCCTCCTCGGCTTCGTCGTCGTCGTCGTCCTCGTCGTCTTCATCCTCGAGCTCGTCTTCCTCGACCTCGTCTTCCTCGAGCTCGGCGTCGGCCTCGAGCTCGTCATCCTCGTCCTCGTCATCCTCAAGCTCGGCGTCCTCGGCCTCGGCGTCCTCCACCACCGCGTCGTCGTACTCGTCCTCCTCATCGAGGCCAGGCACGTCCTCGACGACGGCGATGTCGACTGCCGCGTCGGGAGGAGTCGGGTCCTGCGCCAGCGGCACCACCGGCGCCGCGGCGATCTCCACGGGTGCCATCTGGGGTGCCGGCTCGCTCGCGGCTGGCGTGCGCGGCGCCGTCCCCGTCGGCGTCGGCTTCCCGCGCCGCACGAGTACCTCGGCCAGAGCGAGCACTGCCTCGTCCACGTGCGCGACGATCCGCTGCTCGCTCGCGGCCGCGGAGGCGGCCGCTGTCGCCACCGCCGCGCTCACCGCTGCCACTGAGGACTCCAAGGAGTCCAGTCGCGCGGAGAGCTGGCCGACCTGCTGACCGACTGCGCCGACCACCCCGGTCACTGAGCTCAGGTCGGTGGGCCGCTCCGCCGCAGCTGTCAGCACGGCCAGCCGCTGCTCGACCGCGGCCAGCCCGGCGCGCAGCCGCGAGACCTCCGAGCGGACCTGCTCATCAGCGGGTGCTGCCGCGGCCACTTCGCCGGGCAGCGCGCTGAGTAGGGCGCGCACCTCCGCGACGAGGCTGGCCAGTTGGCGCTGCTCGGTGAGCTGGTCCTCGACGGCGCGCGAGAGCAGCGCCTGCATCCGCTCCGACATCGGCGCCGCACTTGCAGCGCCTTCGCCGTACGCCGGAACTCCCGGCTCCTCGGTCACTGGACCTCCCACTAGTGCTGGTCGCCGCAGTATGTCGCCTCTGCCCTCACCACGTCGCTGCCCGCGCCGCGCTCACGACATCTGCCTGATCTCGCCGAGAGCGAGGAGATCCCCCGGGACGAGCTCGCTCGGTTGCTGTCCCCAGGCGCTCCAGCGGTCGCCGTCGACGATGATCCCGGAGCGCTCTGGCAACCCGAGCAGTCGTGTGCCTTCCGGCGCCTGCCGCAGCACCGCAACCACCCAGTCGGAGTGGCCCGACCAGTGCGGCAGCACGAGCGCATCGCGCAGCAGTCCGAGCCCGCTCACCACAGGCTTCCCCCGCCGGTCAGGCAGGACCGTGTGGCTGCACAACAGCATCGCGCCCGCGCTTGCGCCAGCCACGGCGCACTCCCCGGCCTCCCACCGCGCCGCGAGCAGCGCGCCGACACCGGTGTCCATGAGGGCGGCTCGCAGCCGGGCCGGAGAGCCTCCGGGCAGCACGACGAGATCGGCGGATGCGAGTACGTCGAGCGCGCCGGACTCCTCCTGCCGCGCGTCAGGCACCGCAACGGCGTCGGCGCCGAGATCAGCCCACCACCGCACGCCATTCGCCGTCGCCCGCGCGTAGTCCGCTCCCGGGGAGCCGGCGAGGGCCGTGACCGCAACCCGGGGGGCGGCACCGAGCTGCCGCAGCAGCGCGCCGTCGATCGCCTCGCACCCGGGCTGGAACTCGGCACCGCCCTGCAAGCACAGCAGTGAGCTCACGAACCGAACCTACCGAGACACCGGCGAGCGCAGTTCAGGCGAGGAAGGTCTCGAGGCGCCGGTTGAGCGCGTCGAGGGAGGCGCGGATCACGGCCTGCCGCACATCTTCGCGAACCGCAGCGGCACCAGTGAGCTTCTCGCTCCCGTTGGCGCTGAGCATCGTGATGGACACGATGACGGTGCGGTCACGGCCGGTGGGCGCGACCTCGATGTGCTCGAGCTCGAAGCGAACGGCCTGACCCAGCAGCCCTTCGACGGCTCGCAGTGTCGCCGCCGCGACGGCGCGGTGCACACCGCTCTGCGTCGCGGTACCCGAAGCCTCACCGATGCAGGTGCCGCCGCTGAAGCCGAGCGTGACGGCGGCTGTGACCTCAAGCCCGGACGACACGAGGTGCATGCGCTTGATGGAGGGGCGCTTGCGGGGGCCGGTGTCGTCGTCGGCTTCCTCCTCCTCCAGGGAGAAGGCAGCCCCGGCGCCGAGCGCGTCCTCGATGAGCTGGACCCGCTCCGCGTCCACCCCGATTCCGAAGCGCTCGCGGAGCAGCTTGCCGACCTCGGTCGCGACGGCGACCTCGTCGACTCCAGGTGTGAGTCCGAGCCGGAGCAGTCCCAGGCCGTCGCCCTCGCCGTCGGGCTCGACGTCCGCCTCGGCGACACCGGGCACAGCGCGCAGCGCCGCGACGATGTCGCGGTAGTCGCTGACGCTCATGTCTCGGCCCCCCCAGTGCCCGTCGGGTTACGGCAATCGCCGTATCACCCATCATCGGTGCTCCGCGGGAGCCGCTTTAGGCCGAATGGGTTACGCGCTCTTGCGCGTCACCTTCTTCGCCGTCTTCTTGGCGGCCACCTTCTTGGCGGCGGCCTTCTTGGCCGGCTTCGCGCTCTTTGCGGCTTTGGCTGGCTTTTCCGCCGACTTCTTGGCCGCCTTCGCGGTGCCCCCGCCGGCCCGCGACTCCCGTGCCTGCTCGACCGAGGCCCGCAGGGCTGCCATGAGGTCGACCACTGTGCTGGGCTGCTCCGTTGCCTCGGGCTGGACGACCTCGCGGCCCTCGACCTTCGCGGAGATCAGGTCCTCCAGCGCCTCGCGGTAGCTGTCGGTGTACTGCTCCGGCTCGAAGTCGCCGGCCAGCGTCTCGATGAGGGACTCTGCCATGGACAGCTCGGCCGGGCGGACGTCGACGTCGTCATCGAGGAACCCGAAGTCAGGTGTGCGCACCTCGTCCGGCCACAGCATCGTCTCGAGCACGAACACCCCGTCGCGGACGCGCAACGTCGCCAGCGACTCGCGCTGACGCAGCGCCACCTTCACCACGGCCACCTTGCCGGACCGCTCCAGCGCGTCACGCAGCAACACGTAGGGCTTGACCCCGGACTTGTCCGGCTCCAGGTAGTAGCTCTTGGCGAAGTAGATGGGGTCGACCTGCTCGAGCGGCACGAACTGCAGCACCTCGACCGCGCGCGAGCTCGACAACGGCAGGTCCTTGAAGTCCTCGTCGGTCAGCACGACCACCTCGCCGGAGGAGGTCTCCCACCCCTTGGCGATGTCGGCGTACTGCACCTCTTCGTTGCAGACCTGGCAGACGCGCTTGTAGCGGATCCGGCCCCCGTCGGTGCGGTGGACCTGGTGGAACGAGACGTCGCGCTCCTCGGTCGCGCTGTAGAGCTTGACCGGGATCGTGACCAGCCCGAAGGAGACCGAGCCCTTCCAGATGCTTCGCACGGTGTCCTCCTACCCGGGTGACCTGCGCATACGCGCCTGCCTCAGCCTGCCGTGATCATGCCGGAAAGGCTAGACGCCGCATGGTCCGGCCCGGAACGGTAAAGATCACCGCCGTGGCTCCTCCGACCCTGATCCGCCCCATGCTCGCCGGCGCGGCGCCCATGCCCACCGACGACGAGCGCTGGGCATTCGAGATGAAGTGGGACGGCGTGCGCGCGGTCGTGTACCTCGACGGGGGCCCCACCAAGGTCAGGGCC
>JAVEEJ010000302.1 GCA_030840515.1 Frankiaceae bacterium
CCCCCCGGCCAGCAGGATCTCTCGGTCGTCGGCCGGCAGACGACCTCGTAGCACCGGGGGACCGACGCTGCCGCGCCCCCGGGTCAGTCCCATCACGGGCGTGTCGTGCCCGTCGACACCGACCGCCGCGAAGGTGGCGCCGACCCAGCCGTCGACGGCCTTGTCGTCACGCATGGCCCGGCCCATGGCCGGCATGGAGACCTCGCCGTAACCGCCGTCGGCGGCGATGACGCCGCTCCACGGCGCGCCGTACAGCGCGGGATGGCCGACCAACCGATGGAGGTTGGCGCCGAACGTCGACGCGGCCACGACGACGACCACGGCGCCCGTCACCGCGAACAGGTTCGTGCGCACCGGTACGGCCGTTCGCCCCCGGCCCGGTTCGAGCGCCATCCGGGTGCCGATGGCGGCCGCGGGGCCGAGTCCGGCCGCGGCGGCCGCCAGCCGGGACGGTTCGCTGCGGGCGTCGGGGTCGGCGGCACGGCTCACGGCTCGGACGACGAGAAAGCCGATCAGGACCGTGAGCAGGACGGTGAGGACAGCGGCACCGCCGAGGACCGCGGTGACGTCGAGCGCGGCACCGGGATCGGGATCGACGCGCCGGATGATGCCGACGGGTGCCAACGGCGACAGGGCGATCGCGCCGAGGACGGCGAGCACCGCGCCCACGACCACCGTCCCCAGCCCCACCAGCGCCATGGGCAGGCCGCGTGCCGCGGGCCCGAGGCCCATGGCGCGAAGGCCGCGTTCGTCGTCGCGTTCGAAGCTCAACAGGCGACTGAACGCCTGGCCGGCGAGGACCAGCATCGCGAAGGCCACCGCCGCCGCGAAGATGCCGAGCGCGGTGGCGATGGGCCGCTCGGAGCGCTGCACCTTGGCGGTGATCGGCGCCTGTTCACGGAACAGCACCTGGTCCGCCTTCGGGGCCGACGAGACGATTGCGCGCTTCGCTGCGGGAACGCCCGCGCCGCCACCGCGGACACGAAGGCCCTGCCACGGGTAGTTCGCGCTCTCGAGGTGGGCTCGCGTGAACGCGGGAGTGAAGAGCATCCGTGGCCCGCGGTCGATGTCGTCCTGGACCACCTCCTCCGGCAGCAACCCGATGCCGACAACCCGCACGCGCGCTCGGTCGAGGACGACGCCGGTCTCGAAGCCGGACGTCCCGTCCTCGTCGTTGTCGTGGGGCACGGTCGCCAGTGGGATGGTCTGGCCCAGCCGAAGACCGGCGTCGGCCAGCGCCTGGTTGATCAGGACCTCGTCGGCGCGTGCGGCGCGGGGCAGACGGCCGTGGATGACGACCGCTCGGTCCTGCGCGATGAACCGCCCGTCGAGGCTCCCGACCGACTCGAACTGGAGCGACGGGTCGGGGTCGCCCGTGGGCGTCGCCGTCGCCACGTTCATCCCGATGTAGGTGGCGCTGCTGCCCGGGACGACCTGCGGGAGATGGGCGATGCCTGAGGCGAAGTCGGTCGCGAAGTCCTTGACGGGATAGTCGACAGCGAGGTCCGAGACCTGGCCTGCCCGGAGGTAGCGCGGATAGGCCGACAGCGTCCTGCGCGCGCCGGCTCCCGCCGCCAGCGCCACGCTGCCACCGAGCCCGATCAGCAGCGCAACCGCGACGAAGCTGCGCCAGCGGCGGCGCACGAGCGAACGGAAGAGCAGCGCGACGGCCCCCATCGTGTCAGTCTCGCCTCAGAGGTGGCATCGCGACAGGGCGGCTGCCAGCGACTTCATATGGGTGGAGGCACCCTCGCTAGGGCGTGCGGCCCGCGCCCTTCAGGACGCGACGCCATGCGTCACCTGTGGTCGCGAGCCGGCGGGCGAGCGGCGCGACGGACCGCAGCGCGGGGGCGCGGTAGCGCAGCTCGGACTCGGCCCCGACCGCGGCCAACGTCTCGGGGTCCTCGGGTCGGTGCGTGTGCCCGATGACCTGGCCGAGGTCCCACGCGTGCACGTGCCACTCGATGGCGGCGACACCGGCGTGGAACCCGGCCGTCACCGTGCCGCGCGGGTAGCCGTACGGCAGGCTCCATCGCTCGGGCAGGCGCTTGGCGTAGGTGCGGGCGAGCGTGGTGAAGGTGGTCAGGCGGTCCGGACCCGACCTGGCAGGCAGCGCGTCGACCGCAGCAGCGTTCTCCACCGGCAGGTGGGCGGCGGGGAAGGGCGGCTCCGCGATCCCGGCCTCAGCTCGATCCAGCCACGCGTGGTACCAGCCGGCGACGATCCCGAGATGGCCGAGGAGCTCGAGCGCGGTCCACGCCGGACACGGCGTCGTCGACTCCCACGCGTCGGCCGCTTCGATACGCGTCGCGATGGCCTCGACCGCGTCGATGCCGTCGTCGTAGCACCGCAGGACCCGGCCCAGTCCGGCGCCCATGGTGAGTCCGCCTAGCCGGCGGACCCCTCACTCGGGGTCGCTTCTGGTGCAGGCGCGGGCGCGGCGGCCGGAGCCGACAGGCCGAGCTGCGATCGGATCTCCGAGAGGCGGGCCTTGGCCTCGGTGTTGAGCGACGCCTGCTCGACCTCGAGCATGCGGCTCTCGACCGACTCGCCCTGCAGCTCGGACGTGCCGAGGGCGCGGGCGTAGCGCGTCTCGATCTTGTCCCGCACCTCTTCGAGCGTGGGGACGTCCTGGCCCACGGTCTCGGAGAGCGTGGCCATGGCCTTGTTCATCTGCTCCTGCATCTTGGCCTGGTCGAGTTGGCTGAGGAGCTTCTGGCGCTCGGCCAGCTTCTTCTGCAGCGCGCTCGAGTTCTGGGCCACCGCCGCCTTGGCCTGGTCGGACGCCTGGGTGGTCTGCATGGCCAGGCTCTTGAGGCCGTCCACCTCCTTCTCCGACGCGATGAGCCGGTTGGCGAAGGCCTCTGCCGCGCGCGTGTACTCCGTCGCCTTGGCGGCGTCGCCCTGCTTGGTGGCCTCGTCGGCCATGAGCACGGCCTGACGGGCCGAGGAGTTGACCTTCTCCAGCTCCTCCATGGCCCGGTTGAGGCGCATCTCGGTCTGCTTCTGGTTGGCGATCACGTTGGCCGCCTGCTCCTTGAGCCGGCGGTGCTGCTCCTGGGCCTCCATGATCGCCTGCTCGAGCTGCACCTTGGGGTCGGCGACCTCGTTGAACTTCCCGGTGAGGGCGGCCGTGATGTAGCGGCCCATCCGCCGCAGCAGCTTGATCATGCGGGCGAGCCTACTGCTGCCCGCCCACCCCGGGACGAGCTGTGGTCGCCTGACGGGCCGGGGTCCGGAGGTAAGCTCTCGGCGCTGGAGCGGCGGGGGGTCCCCTCATGAGTACCGACGTCTTTGACAAGTGCGGGAACGCGCGACTCGAGG
>JAVEEJ010000317.1 GCA_030840515.1 Frankiaceae bacterium
TCGGCGACGTCGCCCGCGCGGCCAAGGACGCGGGCATCCCCATCCGGATCGGCGTGAACGCCGGCTCGCTCGACAAGCGGATCATGGCCAAGCACGGCAAGGCGACGCCTGAGGCACTTGTCGAGTCGGCGCTGTGGGAGTGCTCGCTGTTCGAGGAGCACGACTTCACCGACATCAAGATCTCGGTGAAGCACAACGACCCCGTCATCATGGTGGAGGCCTACCGCCAGCTCGCGGCGCAGTGCGACTACCCGCTGCACCTCGGTGTGACCGAGGCAGGGCCGGCCTTCCAGGGCACGATCAAGTCCGCCGTCGCCTTCGGTGCGCTGCTCGCGGAGGGGATCGGGGACACGATTCGCGTCTCGCTGTCCGCGCCCCCCGTCGAGGAGGTCAAGGTCGGGCTGGCCATCCTCGAGTCGCTCAACCTGCGCCAGCGCGGCCTCGAGATCGTCTCGTGCCCCTCCTGCGGGCGCGCGCAGGTCGACGTCTACACGCTCGCCGAACAGGTGACGGCGGGACTCGAGGGCCTCACCGTGCCGCTGCGAGTGGCCGTGATGGGCTGCGTGGTCAACGGACCGGGCGAGGCGCGCGAGGCCGACCTCGGCGTGGCCTCCGGCAACGGGAAGGGCCAGATCTTCGTCAAGGGCGAGGTCATCAAGACCGTGCCCGAGGCGCAGATCGTCGAGACGCTGATCGAGGAGGCGCTCAAGCTGGCTGAGCAGATGCCCGCGGGCGAGGGCCCGCCGTCGGTCAGCGTCGGCTGAGGGCGCAGGCCCGCAGGTGCTCCGCTCCGTCTCACCACTGCGTGTGCTCGACGACAGGGATCTCTCGGAAGCCCGAGCGCTCCTGGCGCGGGAGCCCGTGCTCAACGTGATGGTCGCCTCTCGGATCGAGACGTCAGGGCTCGACCCGTGGCGGCTCGGCGCAGAGGTGTGGGGGTGGTTCGCCGGCTCTCGCCTGGAGTCGCTGTGCTACGCCGGGGCGAACTTCGTCCCGGTGTCCGCGACGCCGGAGGCCGTCCGCGGCTTCGCCGAGCGGGCCCGCCGACAGGGCCGCCGCTGCTCGTCCATCGTCGGTGACGCGTGGACGGTGGCGGCGCTCTGGGAGCTGCTCGAGCCCGCGTGGGGCAGTGCGCGTGAGGTGCGGCCGCGACAGCCCGTGCTCGTCGCCTCCGAGCCGCCGGCGTCGGTCGAGCCCGACCCCGGCGTGCGGCTGGTGCGTCCCGACGAGCTCGACCTGCTCCTACCCGCCGCGATCTCCATGTTCACCGAAGAGGTCGGTGTCTCGCCGACGACCGGTGACGGGGGTGAGCTCTACCGGGCCCGGGTGGCCGAGCTGATCGCCCATGGGCGGTCCTACGCGCGGATCGAGGACGGCCGGGTGATCTTCAAGGCCGAGATCGGGTCCGTGACGACGCACGCCTGCCAGGTGCAGGGCGTCTGGGTGGACCCGGAGCTGCGCGGGCAGGGACTGGGCGTCCAAGGCATGGCCGCCGTGCTGCACCTCGCGCTGCGGGACATCGCGCCGGTGGTGAGCCTCTACGTCAACGACTTCAACCTCGCCGCGCGGGAGGTCTACCGCCAGGTCGGCTTCACCGAGGCCGGGACCTTCATGTCGGTGCTCTTCTAGCGGCCCTGCTCCACATGTTGGGAACGCCTTGTCGCATTACCCACTAAACAGGTAGGCTTACACGCCTTACTCCCCCCGGAACCTGTGGAGGTTCGTCGTGCTCGCCAGAAGGCCCGCCGTACTCGTGCTGTCAGCCGCGCTGCTCGCGACCGGCCTCGCAGGCTGCGGCGGCAGCTCGGAAGCCTCCGGCGGCGGCCCCAAGGTGACCCTCTCGCTGGTGGCCTACTCGACGCCGCAGACCGCCTACGAGAAGATCATCAAGGCGTTCCAGAAGACGGCTGCGGGCAAGAACGTGGTCTTCACCCAGTCCTACGGGGCGAGCGGGGACCAGAGCCGCGCCGTTGCCGCTGGACTCAACGCGGACGTCGTCGCCTTCTCGCTCGAGCCGGACGTCACCCGGCTGGTGAAGGCGGATCTCGTCGCCGCCGACTGGAACGCCGGGGCGAACAAGGGCATCGTCACCGACTCCGTGGTCGTGATCGCCACGCGCAAGGGCAACCCCAAGCATCTCAGCGACTGGACGGACCTCACCCGGAAGGGCATCGAGGTCATCACGCCCAACCCGTTCACCTCGGGCGGTGCGCGCTGGAACGTGATGGCCGCCTACGGCGCAACGAGCTCTGTGGGCGCGCAACGCGCGACGGGCCTTGCCTACCTGAACACGCTGTTTCACCAGGTCCCCGTCCAGGACGACAGCGCACGCAAGTCCCTGCAGACCTTCATCGGCGGCAAGGGGGACGCGATGCTGGCCTACGAGAACGAGGCTGTCTTCGCGCAGCAGAAGCACCAGCCGCTCGACTACACCGTGCCCGACAAGACCATCCTCATCGAGAACCCGGTTGCGGTGACGAAGACCTCGAAGCACCCCGCAGAGGCCAAGGCGTTCCTCGAGTTCCTGTTCACCACAACCGCCCAGCGGATCTTCGCCGACAACGGCTACCGCCCGGTGGTCCAGGGGGTCGCGAAGTCAGGCGAGTTCCCGGCCCCGAGCGGGTTGTTCACCATCGCCGACCTGGGTGGCTGGAAGGACGTCAGCACGACGTTCTTCGATCCCAAGACAGGATTGCTCGTCGCGGTCGAGAACGACCTTGGTGTGCCCACCGAGAAGAAGTGACGACGCAGGTCAGCGCCGGGCGGCGGGCCCGAGCAGGAGTTCGGCTGCCGGCCCGCACGCTCGGGCTCGGCCTGGCCACGACCTACCTGAGCCTGGTCGTCCTCCTGCCGCTCGCCGCGGTCGCGGCCAAGGGGAGCGCGGGCGGACTCAGTGGGCTGTGGGACGCCGTCCGCGCACCGGAGTCGGCGGCTGCGTTGCGGCTCACCGTCGGCGCCGCCGTGGTCGTCACCTTGGTGGACGCGGTGATGGGCACGGCGGTGGCGTGGCTGCTGGTGCGCGACCGCTTCCCCGGCAAGCGGTTGGTGGACACGCTGATCGACCTCCCGTTTGCGCTCCCCACCATCGTCGCCGGCTTGGTGCTGCTCACCCTCTACGGGCCGGGGAGCCCGGTCGGCGTGGACCTCGCCTACCGGCGGGCAGGAGTCGTCGCGGCGCTGTTGTTCGTCACCTTGCCGTTCGTCGTGCGCACCGTGCAGCCTGTGCTCATGGAGCTGGACGCCGATGTGGAGGACGCGGCGGCGTCGCTAGGCGCCAGCCGCTGGGTCACCTTCCGCCGGGTCATCCTGCCGGCGCTGCAGCCCGCCATCGTCGCCGGAGCGGCACTGTCCTTCGCGCGGGCGTTGAGCGAGTTCGGCGCGACGGTCCTGATCAGTGGCAACTTGCCCTTCAAGACCGAGGTCGCCTCGGTGTTCGTGTACGGGCGCATCGAGAGCGACGACATCGGCACTGCGGCGGCCGTGTCCACCGTTCTGCTCGCGCTGGCTCTGCTCGTCCTCGTCGCTCTCGGGCTTGTGCAGCGGTGGACGGCGCGTCGTGGCTAAGTGGGTGCTGCGCGTCGTCGTGCTCGGCTACCTCGGCGTGCTGCTGCTGCTCCCGATCGGCCTCGTCCTCGAGCGCACCTTCGCCCACGGGGTGGGCCCGGTGTGGGACGCGCTGAGCGCGCCATCGGCCGTCCACGCGTTGCGCCTGACGGTGGTGATCGCGCTCGCGACGGTCGTGCTCAACACCGTCTTCGGTGTCGGTGCAGCGCTGCTCGTGACCCGCAGCCGTTTCGCAGGACGGCGGCTGTTCAACGCCCTGCTCGACCTGCCGCTCGCCGTCTCGCCCGTGGTGGTCGGGCTCGCGCTGATCCTCGTGTACGGCAAGCAGAGCCCGATCGGTCACTGGCTCGCCAACCGCGGGATCGACGTCATCTTCGCGACCCCAGGCATGGTCCTGGCAACCGTGTTCGTCTCGCTGCCGCTCGTCGTCCGTGAGGTGGCGCCTGTTCTGGAGGAGATCGGAGTCGAGCAGGAGCAGGCCGCCTGGACCCTGGGTGCCACCGGCGCGCAGACGTTCTGGCGCGTGACGCTTCCTGCTGTGCGCTGGGCCGTCGCCTATGGCGTGGTGCTCACCTTCGCGCGCGCACTGGGCGAGTACGGCGCGGTTGCCGTCGTGTCAGGCAGGATCGTCGACCACACCCAGACCGCGACGCTCTACGTCGAGCAGCAGTTCCAGGGGTTCGAGCAGGCGTCCGCCTACGCGATGTCCGCCGTACTCGCAGCCTTGTCCGTGATCTCCCTGCTCATCGCGAACCTGCTCCGACCCGAGGACGAGCGCCGATGAGCATCCAGGTCAACCACGTGTTCAAGCGCTTCGGTGACTTCGTGGCCCTCGACGACGTCAGCCTTGATGTCCCCGCCGGTGGGCTCACCGCGCTGCTCGGGCCCTCCGGCGGAGGCAAGTCGACCCTGCTGCGAGTCATCGCGGGCCTGGAGCAGCCCGACTCCGGAACCGTGGAGGTCGAAGGCCGCGACGTCACCGGGCTCACGCCACAGCAGCGCAGCATCGGGTTCGTCTTCCAGCACTACGCCGCCTTCAAGCACATGACAGTGGCGAAGAACGTCGCGTTCGGGTTGGAGATCCGCAAGCACCCCAAGGCCGAGGTGCGGCGCCGGGTCAACGAGCTGCTGGAGCTTGTGCACCTTGAGCAGTTCGCCGAGCGGCTCCCCGCGCAGCTGTCGGGGGGGCAGCGGCAGCGCATGGCGCTGGCCAGGGCCCTGGCAGTGCAGCCGGAGGTCCTGCTGCTCGACGAGCCGTTCGGCGCGCTCGACGCACAGGTCCGGCGCGAGCTGCGCACCTGGTTGCGGCGGCTCCACGACGAGGTCCACGTCACCACGGTGTTCGTCACGCACGACCAGGAGGAGGCGCTCGAGGTCGCCGACAGCATCGTCATCGTCAACCAGGGGAGGGTGGAGCAGGCCGGCACACCGCGTGAGCTGTATGACGAGCCGGCCTCGGAGTTCGTCATGTCGTTCCTGGGTCCGGTGACTCGCTTCCAGGGTCAGCAGGTCAGGCCACACGACCTCGTGCTCCACCCCGAGGTGCAGGGTGCTGCGGTCGGGGCAGTCGTGAAGCGCGTCACCCGACTGGGGTTCGAGGTGCGGGTCGACATGGAGGCCGAGGGCGAGCCGCTGTGGGTGCAGATCACCCGCGCGGCCGCGGCCGAGCTCGACCTCGAGCCCGGCGATGTCGTCGGCGTGACAGTGAGCACGCCCGCGCCTGTGGCCTAGGCTTCCGCCCTCACCGAAGCGAGGAGCACCAGTGGTCACCCGGATGTCGACGTTGTTCCTGCGCACGCTTCGCGAGGACCCCGCCGACGCCGAGCTGCCGAGCCACAAGCTGCTGGTGCGAGCCGGCTACGTCCGTCGGGTGGCGCCCGGCATCTACACCTGGCTGCCGCTCGGCAAGCGCATCCTGGAAAAGGTCTCGCAGGTGGTGCGCGAGGAGATGGACGCGATGGGCGCCCAAGAGGTGCTCTTCCCCGCGCTGCTGCCGAAGGAGCTCTACGAGGCAACCGGGAGATGGACCGAGTACGGCGACAACATCTTCCGGCTGCAGGACCGCAAGGGCAA
>JAVEEJ010000092.1 GCA_030840515.1 Frankiaceae bacterium
CCAGTGGGGCGGCCCGGTGGCGAAGTGCCAGACCCAGTGGAGCTCGTTCCGGCATGACGGCCGCGGCACGGGCGACTACAACGCCGACGGCAACGCGCCAGGTGCGCCGAGCAACCTGTCGGTGTCCGTGTCCGGCACCAAGGCGACGATCAGCTTCGTCTCGCCCGGTGACGACGCGATGTGCGACACGCCCGTCGGCTACAACGCCTCCGTCGACGGAACGCGGGTGCCGCTGGGCAGCGGCGGGCAAGCGGCGGGCACCACCGTCGTGCGCACCGTGACGCTCCCGGTCGGCGCCCGGTCGTTGTCGGTGTGGGCGCGGGACGAGGCTGGAAACACCGGCCCGTCGGTCACCGCGACGCTGGCCGGCGCTCCGCTGCGCGCACTCGTCTAGGGCGCGCTCGTCTAGACCGCGCTCGTCTAGACCGCGCTCGTCTAGACCCGGAGCAGCGGGGGTGCGGCGCTCTCGAGGTCGAGCAGCAGCCGCTTGCGGTCGAGCCCGCCGCCGTAACCGGTGAGCTTGCCGCTGGCGCCGATCACGCGGTGGCAGGCGACGACGATCGGCAGCGGGTTGCTGCCGTTCGCGGCTCCGACCGCGCGGCTGGCGTGCGGGAGTCCGATCCGCGCCGCGAGCTGGCCGTAGCTGCAGGTCTGCCCGTAAGGGATCTCGAGCAGCGCGGCCCAGACCGCGAGCTGGAAGGGCGTGCCGCGCGGCGCGAGCGGGAGGTCGAAGTCGGTGCGCTCCCCGGTGAAGTACGCCTCGAGCTGACTCGTCACGTCGTCGAAGGCGTCGTCGTCCCGGGTGCCTAGCGCGGGTGCGCTGAACGGCGCGAACGTGACACCGGTGAGGGCCTCGCCTCGTCGGGTGAGCAGCAGCTCGCCCACCGGCGACGCGATCTGCGTCCACCGGGTGGGGAGTGCGGGGTCAGCCTGTACCCACGGCGAGTGCATGGTCGCTTCCTCTCATTCGGCCGGCCGGCTGTGAGGCCGCCCAGAGGTGGTGGGTGGCGTAGGAGCGCCAGGGCCGCCAGGCGGGATCCGGCTGCACGCCGTGACGCGCGAGAAACTGTCGGACGACCAGGTCGCTGCTGAGGTCGGCGTCGGGATCGTGCAGTGCCCGCATCCGGATGTAGCCGACGGTCCACGGACCGATGCCCGGGAGTGCGAGCAGCCGCGCGCTGATCTCGTCGCGGTCGGCCCCGGGGTCCAGCTCGAGTCCGTCCGCCAGCGCACGGCTCAGCCCGACCAGTGCGCCGGCGCGAGCGCCGGGCATCGGCAGCGTGGACGGGTCGATGGCGGCGAGTGCTTCGGCGCTCGGGAAGGCGTGGGTGAGCTCGGGATAGGGGGTGGTCACCTGCTCGCCGTGCCACGCAGTCAGCCGTGCGGCGAGGGTGCGCGCTGCCGCGACCGACACCTGCTGGCCGAGCAGGGCGCGGATGGCGAGCTCGGCCCCGTCGACCGCTCCCGGGGCCCGCAAGCCGGGGCGGGCTGCGACGAGGGGAGCGAGTACGGCGCTGTCCGAGAGCTGCGCGTCGACCGCGTGGGGATCGGCGTCGAGGTCCAGCAGTCGTCGTACTCGGGACACAGCCGTGGACAGGTCGCGCAGGTCGTCGAGGTGCAGCCGGCATGAGACCGAGCGGTCGTCGCCGGCGTGGACCGCGAGCGCGCCGAAGCCGTGGGGGAGGCGCAGCACCCGGCGGTACTCGACGCCGTCCCAGCTCTCCACCCCCGGCACGGCACGGGTGCCGAGGAAGCCGAGCAGGTGGGCGAGGTCGAGCGGTGCGCGGAACGGCAGCCGCAGGTCGATTCCGGTGCTCTGGTCGCGGGTCCGTGTCGCCCGGTCGCGGATCTGCGTGGGAGTGCGGGCGTAGACGGCGCGGAGCGTGTCATTGAACTGGCGGATGCTGGCGAAGCCGGCGGCGAAGGCCACCTCGCTCGCGGTCAGCTCGGTCGTGGTCAGCAGGACGCGGGCGGTGCGGGCGCGGCGGGCACGGGCGAGGTCAAGCGGTCCGACGCCGAGCTCCTCGGTCACGGCGCGGCGCAGCTGGCGCTCGCTGTAGCCGAGTCGCTGTGCGAGTCCAGGGACGCCTTCACGGTCGATGATCCCGTCCTCGACGAGCCGCACCGCGCGGGCGACGAGGTCGCCGCGGGCGTCCCACTCCGGTGAGCCAGGTGAGGCGTCCGGCGCGCATCGCTTGCAGGCCCGGAAACCGGCGTGCTGCGCGGCGGCCGCGGTGCGGTGGAACAGGACGTTCTTGCGCTGCGGGGTCAGGGCCGGGCAGCTGGGGCGGCAGAAGATGCCGGTGCTCGTGACGCAGACGAAGAACAGGCCGTCGAAGCGGGCGTCGCGGCTGCGGCAGGCCTCGTAGCGCCAGTCGTCGGTGGTGGTCACGGGCTGACCTTGTCACCCGGCACCGACCACGGCTAGCGGGAATCGGCCATCGCCGTGGGGCCCGTTGCTGCGCTGGGGCCGGCTACTCCGGGGGGCGGGTCCCGAACAGGATGTCGTCCCAGCTCGGGACCGTTGCCCGCTTACCCGGGGCAACGCCGTCGGCCTCGGCCTGCTTGTCGGTCGACCCCGTCTTGAGCTCGGCCCGCGGCGCGGCGGTGACCGGCTCGGGCTCGTTCTCCCCGTCGAGCTCGACAGCCAGCTCCGGCTCCGGCTCCGACTCGATGGCGAGCTCGGGTTGGCTTGCCTGACCCGTGGAGGTGGCCGAGGCGGCCTCCCGCACCAGGCTGAGCGCGACCGGGGCGGGCGCCAGATCGGGGACAGTGACCTCGGCCGGGTCGGACAGGGCGATGACGGCGAGCTCAGACTCCGGGGCGAGGTGGCGCTTCGCCGGGTCCCACGAGAACAAGGCGACGCCCGCGGCCCCTGCTGCGGTCACGGTCCACGTCCCGTCAGTGCGGCGGGCCGCGTCCCAGGTCGTGTCGGGGTCGACGGCCTCGCCGAGGGAGCGGCCGACGCGGGTGCGCAGCCGGCGCACCTCCTCGGTGACGTGGTTGCGCTCGTCCAGCACCGGTCCGGCGAAGCGCCGAACGGCCTCGACGGTCACGCCGGCATCAGCGGCGATCTCTTCGGGGGTCGCGCCGGCCCGCAGCCGAGCCTGCATCTCACGCACGGACAGGCTGCTCGTGGACTTCACCTGCAGCTGGTCGAGAAGTCGGCGGTCCCGCAGCACCGCGGCCTTGAGCCGATCGTCGATGCGGAGCGCCACAGTGCCCATCTCCGGACCGGTCAGCAGCACATGCTCACCGTCGTCGGCCATGCCGACCAGCCGGACCTCGCGCATGGCGCACCTCCCTGTCACGTACCGCAGGCTGGCCACGCTACGACATGGACGGGCGGAGCAGGTGGGACGCGCGGGGTGAGGTGTCTGGAGGGCATCCGCCCCATGGCAGGATGCGGCCGACGAGATCTTGGCCGCGGCGGCCTTCCGTGCAGGCAGGGAGAGAGATGGCGACACCCACACTCGGGCGGCCACGGGCAGAGATCACCGCCAAGACGCTGCGAACCGACCGGTGGTGGCTTCAGCCCCTGATCACGGTCACGGTCCTGGTGGGGTTCATCGTCTACTCCACGCTCCGGGCGTTCGAGAACGCGTACTACTACGCAGACCCCTACATCTCGCCCTTCTACTCGCCCTGCATCACGACCCACTGCCAGGGCGACACCTTCCCCAAGCTGATCACCGGCCCGTCGTTCTTCTCGCCCGCGATCTACATCCTCGTCGTACCCCTCGGGTTCCGGCTCACCTGCTACTACTACCGCAAGGCCTACTACCGGTCGTTCTGGCTGTCGCCGCCCGCCTGCGCCGTGGCCGAGCCGCACAAGACCTACAGCGGTGAGACGCGGTTCCCGCTGATCTTCCAGAACGTGCACCGGCTGTTCTTCCTGCTCGGCCTCGTCTTCAACGTGATCCTCACCTACGACGCGGTCGCTGCCTTCTTCTTCGACGACGGCTTCGGCATGGGCGTCGGGACGCTGGTCCTCATCGCGAACGCCGCACTCCTCTGGGGTTACTCGCTGTCCTGTCACTCCTGTCGGCACATCGTCGGCGGGCGGCTCAACCACTTCAGCCGGCACCCGATCCGCTACAAGATGTGGACGCTGGTGTCGCGGCTCAACGGCAAGCACATGCAGTTCGCCTGGGTATCGCTGTTCGGCGTGGCCCTGACCGACCTCTACGTGAGGCTCGTGTCGGCCGGGACCATTACAGATCTGAGGTTCTTCTGATGGCGGACGTCGAGACCCACGACTACGACGTCGTCGTGGTCGGCGCC
The DNA here is from genome assembly GCA_030840515.1 of Frankiaceae bacterium. Lineage (GTDB taxonomy): Bacteria > Actinomycetota > Actinomycetes > JAVEEJ01 > JAVEEJ01 > JAVEEJ01. The sequence continues at coordinate 4,285 of JAVEEJ010000092.1, forward strand.
GGGGGCGCTGGTCTGCGGGCGGCGATCGGCGCCCATGAGGCCGGTGCGCGCACGGCTGTGGTCTGCAAGTCCTTGCTCGGCAAGGCGCACACCGTCATGGCCGAGGGCGGCATCGCCGCCGCGATGGGCAACTACTACCCCGATGACAACTGGGAGGTTCACTTCCGGGACACCATGCGCGGCGGGAAGATGCTCAACCACTGGCGCATGGCGCAGCTGCACGCGCAGGAGGCACCCGATCGCGTGTGGGAGCTCGAGGAGTGGGGCGCGCTCTTCGACCGCACGCCCGAGGGCCTGATCTCGCAGCGCGACTTCGGCGGGCACCGCTACGCGCGGCTCGCCCACGTCGGCGACCGCACCGGCCTGGAGATGATCCGCACTCTGCAGCAGCGCACCGTGGCGCTCGGCATCGACGTCTACATGGAGTGCACGGTCACGTCGCTGCTCAAGGACGGTGAGCGGATCGCCGGTGCATTCGGCTACTGGCGGGAGAGCGGACGGTTCATCCAGTTCAACGCACCGTCCGTCGTACTCGCCACCGGAGGCATCGGCAAGAGCTTCAAGGTCACGTCCAACTCGTGGGAGTACACCGGCGACGGGCATGCGCTCGCGCTGCAAGCCGGCGCGACGCTGGTGAACATGGAGTTCATCCAGTTCCACCCGACGGGCATGGTGTGGCCACCATCGGTGCGCGGCATCCTCGTCACCGAGTCGGTGCGCGGTGATGGCGGTGTGCTGCGCAACTCCGAGGGTCGCCGGTTCATGTACGACTACATCCCGGAGTTCTTCCGCGCCGAGACCTCGGAGAGCGAGGAGGAGGGCGACAGGTGGTACGACGACAAGAAGAACAACCGCCGTCCTGCTGAGCTGCTCCCGCGCGATGAGGTCGCGCGGGCGATCAACTCCGAGGTGAAGGCGGGTCGTGGGTCGCCGCACGGTGGCGTGTTCCTCGACATCGCCTCGCGCCGGACGCCGGAGTTCATCCGCAAGCGGCTGCCGTCGATGTACCACCAGTTCAAGGAACTCGCGGACGTCGACATCACCGCAGAGCCGATGGAGGTCGGGCCGACCTGCCACTACGTGATGGGTGGCGTCGAGGTCGACCCGGACACCGAGATGTCGCGGGTGCCAGGGCTCTACGCCGTCGGCGAGTGCGCCGGCGGGATGCACGGGTCCAACCGGCTGGGCGGCAACTCCCTGGGTGACCTGCTGGTGTTCGGCAAGCGCGCGGGGGAGGCCGCCGCGGCCTACGCGGACGGGTTGCCGTCGCGGCCGCGGGTATCGCCCTCGGACGTCGACTCCGCCTCGCGCGCCGCGCTCGCGCCTTTCGAGACCGAGGGCGGGGAGAACCCCTACACGATCCAGCACGAGCTGCAGACGACGATGAACGACCTGGTCGGCATCATCCGGCGCGCCGA
>JAVEEJ010000037.1 GCA_030840515.1 Frankiaceae bacterium
GCCGCCTGAGCCGGGCGCTCCAGTCTGCGGGCGGTCCGCGGGCCGCCCGTAGGCTGGGGCGCATGGCGGAGTTCATCTACTCGATGCAGAAGGTGCGCAAGGCGCACGGCGAGAAGGTCATCCTCGATGACGTGACGCTGGCGTTCCTGCCCGGCGCGAAGATCGGCGTGGTCGGGCCCAACGGCGCCGGCAAGTCGACCGTGCTCAAGATCATGGCCGGGCTCGAGCACGCGTCCAACGGCGACGCCAAGCTCTCCCCTGGCTACTCCGTCGGGATCCTGCTGCAGGAGCCGCCGCTCGACGAGACCAAGACCGTGCTGGAGAACGTCGAGGACGGGGTGGCCGAGACCAAGGCCCTGCTCGACCGCTTCAACGCCATCTCCGCGGAGCTCGCCGACCCCGACGCCGACTACGACAAGCTGCTCGCCGAGATGGGCGACCTGCAGGAGCAACTCGACCACCGGCAGGCCTGGGACCTCGACGCCCAGCTCGAGCAGGCGATGGACGCCCTGCGCTGTCCGCCCCCGGACGCGCCGGTCGACATCCTCTCCGGTGGTGAGCGACGCCGGGTCGCGCTGTGCAAGCTGCTGCTGCAGGCGCCGGACCTGCTACTGCTCGACGAGCCGACCAACCACCTCGACGCCGAGTCGGTGCTCTGGCTCGAGCAGCACCTGGCCAAATACGCGGGCGCCGTACTCGCCGTCACTCACGACCGCTACTTCCTCGACAACGTCGCCGAGTGGATCCTCGAGATCGACCGCGGCCGCACCTACCCCTATGAGGGCAACTACTCCACCTACCTGGAGAAGAAGCAGCAGCGGCTCGAGGTGCAGGGCAAGAAGGACGCGAAGCTGTCCAAGCGGCTCAAGGACGAGCTCGAGTGGGTCCGGATGAACGCCAAGGGCCGCCAGACGAAGAGCAAGTCGCGCATCGCCCGCTACGAGGAGATGGCCGCGGAGGCGGAGAAGACCCGCAAGCTCGACTTCGAGGAGATCCAGATCCCGCCGGGTCCGCGGCTGGGCAGCGTCGTCGTGGAGGCCGACCACCTGGACAAGGGCTTCGACGGCCGGATGCTCATCAAGGACCTGTCCTTCAGCCTTCCGCGCGGCGGGATCGTCGGCGTCATCGGTCCCAACGGTGTCGGGAAGACCACGCTGTTCAAGACCATCGTCGGGCTCGAGCACCCGGACAGCGGCAACGTCCGCGTGGGCGAGACGGTCAAGCTGTCGTACGTCGACCAGAGCCGCTCGGGCCTCGACCCGAAGAAGACGGTGTGGGAGACGGTGTCCGAGGGCCTGGACTACATCCAGGTCGGGCAGGTCGAGATGCCGTCGCGCGCCTACATCGGCGCGGTCGGGTTCAAGGGCCCGGATCAGCAGAAGCCCACGGGCGTGCTGTCGGGTGGGGAGCGCAACCGGCTCAACCTGGCGATGACACTCAAGGAGGGCGGCAACCTGCTGCTGCTCGACGAGCCGACCAACGACCTCGACGTGGAGACCCTCGGCTCACTGGAGAACGCGTTGCTGGAGTTCCCGGGCTGCGCCGTCGTGATCTCCCACGACCGGTGGTTCCTCGACCGGGTGGCGACGCACATCCTGGCGTGGGAAGGCGACGACACGAACCCGGCCGCCTGGTTCTGGTTCGAGGGCAACTTCGAGTCCTACGAGAACAACAAGGTGGAGCGCATGGGCATCGAGGCCGCCCGCCCGCACCGGGTGACCTACCGCAAGCTGAGCCGCGACTGATGGCGCAGTCGACGGTGCTCGAGGGCGCAGTGGTTGTGGTGGCCGGCGGCGCTGGTCGCGTCGGCGGCGGTGTGGTGCAGGCCGCGCTCGACGCCGGTGCTCGTGTCGTCATCCCGTTCCGCGCCGAGGACGATCTGAGCCACGTTCCCGAGCACGATCGGGTCGAGCTCGCGGCCTGTGACGCAGCCGACCCGCACTCGGTGCACTCGCTCGCGGAACGGCTCGGTGCGGTTGACCACGTCTTCGCCAGCGTCGGTGCTTGGTGGCAGGGCGAGCACATCCCTGCCATCGACATCGAGGCCTGGGAGGACGCACTGGCCACCCGGCTTCGTCCTCACCTCGTCCTCATGTCGGGGCTGCTGCCGGTGGTGAGCGGCAGCTACACCGTGGTGGCGGGCGACACGCTCGAGAAGCCGATCGCCGGCGCGGCTGCGACGTCGGTGGTGGCTGCCGCGGTGCTCGGTCTCGCGCGCGCCGCGGCTGTCGACGTCGAGGGTCCGCGAGTGCACGCGATCATCCTGAGTGCATTGGATGAGACGCGTACGCCGGCGACCGTCGGCGCTGCGTGGCTTGCGCTGGCGACCGATCCGTCGGCGCCGGTGGAAGTAAGGGTCTAGCCGGGCCGGGGCGCCCGCGCGAACCGCGTGACGACTGCCCCGCCCGGCGGGGCAAGTGCCGCGATGTGTCCGTTTGTCCCCCCCCAACGCACATTGCCCCGCCAGGCGGGGCAGTCGTCAGTCGCGAGGAGCAGTCGGCCCGGGATCGGCCGGAGCGGCCGGGATAGCGGGACGCTCAACCCGCGTTGACCAGCGAGTGCGCGGCCATCACCAGGTAGTCCCACAGCTGGTTGTCCTGCTCCTCGGGCAGTCCGAGCTCATCGAGAGACGCCCGCATGTTCGCCAACCACGCATCACGCTCGGCCACGCCGATGGTGAAGGGGTTGTGCCGCATCCGCAGCCGTGGGTGCCCGCGCTCCTCGGAGTAGGTCCGCGGACCGCCCCAGTACTGCTCGAGGAACATCCGCAGCCGGTGCGGCGCCTCCTCCCAGTCCTCGTCCGGGTAGAGCGGACGCAGCACCGCATCGGTGGCGACGCGGGAGTAGAAGCCCGCCACCAGCCGGTCGAAGGTCTCGTGCCCGCCGACCGCCTCGTAGAACGTGCTCACGCCCCCGGACCGCCCTGGGATCGGTTGCCGATGCGCAGGATCTCGCCGTTGCGCACGTGCCAGACGACTCCCGTCACGTCGCGCAAGCGGGTCGTTCGTAGCCCGACCGCCTCGACCACACCCGTCGCGAACCCGGTGTCGACCTCGTCCCCCACGCCGAACTGGTCCTCGAGGATGTTGAACACGCCGGACAGGAAGTCCTTGACCAGGTTCTGCGCGCCGAACCCCAGCGCCACCCCGGCGATCCCCGCGCTCGCGATGATCGGCGCCAGGTTGAGCCCCAGCTCCCCGAGCACCATGACGAACGCCACGCTGAGCACGGTCGCCGACGCGATGCTCTCCAAGATCCCGCCGAGGGTGTCCGCGCGCAGCAGCCGTCGCTCCGACATGCCGACCGCGGTCGCGCGGGTGATGGCCCGCTGGATCGAGCGCTTGAGCAGTCGGCGGAGCAGGAGTGCGAGTACGACGACCAGCACGATCTGCAGCGGCTTCGTGACGAGCACGTCCACGACGCACGCGGTGCGGTCGTGATGCGTCCAGTCCCGGATCAGCCGTGCGACCTCGCCGCTCTTGTCCACGCAGCTCGCGTCGGAGGCGGCCGCGGTGAGCAGCGCGAGGCTCACGGCCGGAGACCCGTCTGAACGGCGAGGAAGGCGAGCACGTCCGCACCGAGCTCGACCGTGCGCGAGACGGAGCGGGCACCGTGGCCGACCTCGGCTTCGCGTCGGATCAGCACCGGCCGCTCCGACGACGTGGCGTGCTGGAGGGCGGCGCAGAGCTTGCGTGCGTGCAGCGGGTCTACGCGGGTGTCACTGTCGAAGACGGTGAACAGCACGGCCGGATAGTCGGTGCCCTCCACCACGTGGTGGTAGGGCGAGTAGGACAGCAGCCACCCCAGCTCGGTCGCGTCGGCCGCCGTTCCGTACTCGTCGTTCCATGTGATCCCGAGGCCGAACTGCTCGTAGCGCACCATGTCGAGCAGGGGCGCGCTGCAGACCACGGCTTGGTAGAGCTCGGGTCGCTGGGTCAGGGCCGCACCGACGAGCAGGCCGCCGTTGGAGCCGCCGTAGATGCCGAGCTGCTCGCGGGTCGTCCAGCCGTCGGCAACCAGTCGCTCGGCCGCGGCGTGGAAGTCGTCGAAGACGTTGCCCTTGTGCTCGCGCATCCCGGCGCGGTGCCAGTCCTCACCCTCCTCGCTGCCGCCACGGAGGTTGGTGACCACCCACACGCCTCCCGCCTCGACCCAGGCGAGCAGGGAGGCGCCATAAGCGGGAGTGAGCGGTACCCCGAACCCGCCGTACCCGTAGAGCACTGTCGGTCGCGGGGACGCCGGCTGACCGTCGGAGGACAGCACGAACATCCGCACCGTCGTGCCGTCGGCGCTGGAGTAGTCGACCTGCAGGGCCACGACCGCCGGCGCCGTCACAGCGCCGGGCGGGCGCTCGTGCTCGAGCACCGCGCCGCTTGCCCCGTCGAACCGCAGCGCCATCGGCGGTGTCGCGAAGTCGGTCCAGCCGAGCCAGGCGTCCGGGCGCCCCCGCGGGTCCGAGGTCAGCCCGGCGACCGCGCCGAGTCCGGGCAGCTCAGGGCGCGCGAGCACCCGCCCGGTGTCGGCGTCGTGCAGTGACAG
>JAVEEJ010000042.1 GCA_030840515.1 Frankiaceae bacterium
GTGCGCCGCAAGCCGTTCTCCGTGGTCCTGTTCGACGAGGTCGAGAAGGCCCACCCCGACGTGTTCAACACGCTGCTGCAGGTGCTGGAGGACGGTCGCCTGACCGATGCCCAGGGCCGCACGGTGGACTTCAAGAACACGGTGCTCATCATGACCACCAACCTCGGCACCCGTGACATCTCCAAGGGGTTGTCGCTCGGCTTCGGCGGCGGCGGTCACAGCCAGGTGGACTACGAGCGGATGAAGTCGAAGGTCCAGGACGAGCTCAAGCAGCACTTCCGGCCTGAGTTCCTCAACCGCGTCGACGACGTCATCGTCTTCCACCAGCTCAGCGAGCTCGAGATCGTCCAGATCGTCGACCTCATGCTCAACCGGGTCGACACCCAGCTGAAGAACAAGGACATGGGCCTCGAGCTCACGTCGGCGGCCAAGTCGCTGCTGGCGAAGCGCGGCTACGACCCGGTCCTCGGTGCTCGTCCGCTGCGGCGCACGATTCAGCGGGAGATCGAGGACCAGCTGTCGGAGAAGATCCTGTTCGCCGAGCTCAAGGCCGGCCAGATCGTCGTGGTCGACGTCGAGGGCGAAGGCGACGAGGAGAAGTTCACCTTCCGGGGTGAGCCGAAGCCGTCCAGCGTTCCCGACATCCCGCCGGTCGAGACGGCCGACAGTGGCGGCGCCGAGTAGCACGAGCGAGTACGACGGGCGCGGCGGACCTCTTCGGAGGCCCGCCGCGCTTGCTTTACCGGGCTGACCTTGTGTCGAGTGACGACGTGACGGCCCTGCCCCGGCGTGACGGTGCCGCCTCGAGATCACGTTGGGACACTGCCGTGGATGCGACGCCCCGGGATGCGGCCGGTGTCCCATCGTGATCGCGGCCGGCGCGAGGCAACGCGGTCCGCGGCGCTGCCCCCGTTAGGCTCACCGCCAGTGGCGGAGGCGATCGAGCAGGGAAGACTCGGCGACCTGTTCTGGCGGGTCGACGATCCCGTCGTGCTGTTCCAGTCCGGTGAGGTCGTCGCTTGGAACCCCGCCTCCCGCACGGCGTTCGCGCTGACGCCTTCACCGATGGACGCCGACGCAGACGCGCTCCGTGGGGCCCTCGGCGCAGCCGCGGATGAGTTCTTCGCCCTGGTGCGCGAAGGCGTCGGTGGGTCGCGCTTGCACTGCACGGGCGGATGCGAGCTGGTCCTCGATGTGACGGTGTGGCGGCTGCGAGGCGAGGGCGTGGTGGCGGCGTTGTTCCGCGACGTCACCCGTCGGCAGCGACTCACCGATGGCATGGCTCGGCTTTCCGCGCTGGGGCGCGAGCTGCTCGACGGGGAGCCGTCCCTGCCCGACCTGCTGCAACGGATCACCGATGAGGCGAAGGCGATCACCGGGGGAGCGTTCAGTGCCGTGATGCTGGTGCGGTCCGGACGTGAGGCCGAGGTGACTCACTTCGCCTACAACGCGCCGCGTGACCTCTTCCCCGAGCGGTTGCCCCGCGTCGTCGGACTGCTCGAGGTGGCGCTGGGGGCGGGCGGACCCGTGCGGCTCGCCGACATCCGCGGCGCCAGCGCCGGGGTGGGGATACCGGTGAAGCACCCGCCGATCGCAGCGCTGCTCGCGGCACCGGTCGTCGCGGGTGACCAGCTCATGGGCCTGGTCGCGGTGGCCAACGAGCCCGGTCAACGAGAGTTCGACGAGTCGGATGAGACGTTGATCGTCGACCTCGCCGCGCACGCGGCAACGGCGGTGCGCTGGGCGCAGGCCCGCGAGCTCGCGGACATGACGGCGGAGCGGCGACGCGAGTCGATCGCGGTCGCGCGGCACGACGTCCGCAACCCTCTGACCGCCGGCAAGGGCTACGCGCGGATGCTGGCCAGCAAGGCGGATCGGATGCCCGACCAGATGAAGACGGAGGCCTATCAGCACCTCGTGGCCGTGTTCGACCGCATCGAGGAGTTCACGGAGCGGCTCCTCCTCAGCGATGACATGCCCCCGCCTGCAGGGACGCCCCGGTGGGAGGACATCCGCATCGACGACATGCTTCGTCGGCTGCTCGCCGACCACACGGCGGCAGCGAAGCCGACCTACGGGGAGCTCGTCCTCTTCGTGCAGCCCGACGTGCCGGACCACATGCGCGCTGACCCCTCGTTGGCTCGCGAGGCCTTGGACAACCTGATCGGCAACGCCTTCAAGTACGGCGCCCCGGGCGAGCCCATCACCGTGACAGTGCGGTCGGAAGGCGACCAGGTGCGCTTCGACGTGCACAACCTCGGGGAGGGCATCGCGGCCGAGGACCAGACCCACGTCTTCGAGCGCTACTGGCGCCCCGAGCGGGTTCGAAGCGGGGCCATTCCCGGGACCGGGCTCGGGCTTGCCATCGTCCGGGAGATCGCTGAGGCCCACGGCGGCCTCGTCGGAGTGAGCAGCCGCCCGGAGGAGGGCACCACGTTCTGGGTCACCTTCCCTGCCGCGGTCGGTGGGGGCACGGCTCAGTCCGTTGACGCGAAGGGGCTCGGCCCCACGGCCTCGAAGCGGTCCTCGCGCACGTAGTACACAGACGTCATCGGCGGCTGTCCCTCGGTGCCCGGCATCGGGTTGCGCTCCACGAGGTCCATCCGCAGCGTCGTAGTGGCGAACATCGCGCGCACCTCTACTGGCACCTCACCGGCGTTGACGGTGCCGTGGATCGTGCGGGCCGGGATGAAGACCGTCGTACCCGTCTCCGCCTCGGTCTCCACGCCGTCCACGAAGATCCGGGCGCTGCCCCCCTCGACGAGGATGACCTCGTCCACGTCGTGCACGTGGCGAGGTATGCGGTCGCCGACGCCGATGCTCTCGTAGATGACCGTCATGTCGACCCGTGCCTCTGGGTCGAAGGCAAGCCGCCAGGACGAGTTCGGCCGGTAGTCGTCAGGGTCCTCGGTCATCGGCGCCGACGGCTGGCCGTGGACAACGCTCATCAGTCCTCCGGTGGTGGCGCGACCGCAGTTCTCCCGCAGGAGAATCTCATCCAGAGGGGCCAAGTCGCCAACGCTCACAAGGGCAGGGCGAAGCCCCCGGGTGCGAGTACGACGAGCCCGTCGTCGAGCAGTGACTGAAGCGCGCGCTCGCGCTGGACAGCATCGTCGCTGGCAGCCTCCAGCAGGTCCCACGCGACCGCGCCGCGCTGATCCCGCAGCACCGCCATGATCCGGCCCCGCACCTGCCGGTCCGTGCCTTCGTATCCCTGCGTCCTCGCCGGCTGAGACGGCTCCGGCCGGCCCGCCAGCGACCAGGAGCACCCTGCGGCCAAGGGGCAGGCCTCGCAACGCGGCGCCCGCGCCGTGCAGACCAGCGCCCCCAGCTCCATCACGGCGACGGACCACGCCGGTGCTCGCCCGTCACCGGGCAGCAGCGATCGGGCGCGCGCGGTCTCGGCGACGGACGGAGTCAGCGGTGCCCTGGCCTCGCCGCCGATGACGCGAGCCAGCACCCGACGCACGTTGGTGTCCAGCACCGGGTGCGACTGCCCGAAGGCGAAGGACGCCACCGCCGCAGCCGTGTAGGCACCGACCCCGGGCAGCGCCAACAGGTCGTCGTACTCGCTCGGGATCTGACCGTCGTGCCGGGACACGCAGGCACGCGCCGCCGCATGCAGCCGCAGTGCCCGGCGCGGGTAGCCGAGCCGCCCCCACTGCCGCACCGCCTCACCCGAGGGAGCCGCCGCCAGCGCGGCGACCGTCGGCCACCGCTCGAGCCACGCCGCGTAGGCGGGGAGCACCCGTGACACCGGCGTCTGCTGCAGCATCACCTCACTGACCAGCACGGCGTAGGGCGACACGCCCTCGCGCCGCCACGGCAGGTCCCGCGCGCACTGCCCGTACCACGCGAGCACCGGGTCGACGAGAGCCTCCACGAGCACGGATCGTCGCACGCAGGCGATGATGCGCCGATGCAGGATGACGAACTCGCGTACGCCGGAGTGCGCGGCCAGCTCGCCGCTATGGAAGCGGGTACGACGACCTCGCGGGCCCTGGCCGAGCTGTCGCTGCGACGGATCGAGGCGCTCGACCGGCAGGTCAACGCGTTCCGGGTGGTGTTCGCCGAGCAGGCGCTGGCCGAGGCCGACGCCGCGGACGCGGCAAGGCGAGCCGGCCATCGCAAGCCGCTGCTCGGGCTACCGGTTGCCGTCAAGGACGACACCGACATCGCCGGGGTGCCGACGGCCATGGGCACGGGCTCCCAGCTGCCACTGCCGACAGCCGACGCGCCGATCGTCGCCCGGCTACGTGAGGCCGGGGCGGTGATCGTCGGCAAGACCAACCTCCCTGAGCTCGCGCTGTGGGGCATCACCGCGAGCAGCTGGCACGGCATCACGCGCAACCCGTGGGATCCCGAGCGCACCACCGGCGGCTCCAGTGGCGGCTCCGCTGCAGCGGTCGCGGCCGGGATGGTGGCACTGGCGACGGGGAGCGACGGCCTCGGCTCGCTACGGATCCCCGCCGCCGCCTGCGGGCTCGCGACCCTCAAGCCGACCCGCGGCCTGATCCCGCAGGATCACCTCGGCTGGAACGGCATGAGTGAGGTGGGGCTGCTGTCCCGAGACGTGGGCGACCTCCGACTCGGGCTCGAGGTGGTGGCCGGCCTCGAGCCCGCCGGGCCGGAGCCACTCAGACTGGGATGGACCTTGCGCGCTCCCGTGCCGACGCGACTCGATCCGGAGGTCAGGCGAGCCCTCGAGGCCACGCTGCGCGCGGCGAGGTCGATGCAGCACCGGACCGCCAAGGTGACGGTCGGCTACGGCCAGCTCTCCGGGGCAGCCGGGCTGATCAGGACGTGGTTCACGGGGGCCGCGGATGACCGGGCCCGCCTGGTCGACCCGAAGTTGGTGGAGCCACGGACAGCGCGTCTCACCGGCTTCGGTCGCCGCACCCGGCGTCTGCTGCCCTGGGCGATGCGCGAGGGCGACCGGCTGCGCGAACGGATCGACCGGCTGTGGCAGGAGGTCGACGTACTCGTCCTTCCCGCGACCGCCACCCTCCCCCCTCGCGCCGATGCCATGGAGGGCCGGGGACTGGCCCGCACCATGATCACGAACGCGAGGTGGGGCCCCTTCACGGGGACGTTCAACGCCAGCGGTCACCCCGCGGTCGTCATACCGGCCGTGAGGACTCCCGCAGGGCTCCCGGTGGGGGTCCAGCTCGTGGGCCCCTACGGCTCCGACCGGCGCCTGCTGGCGCTCGCCGCGACCCTCGAGGAGGCGCTCGCTGCATCCGGCGGGGTCCCAATGCTGGGCTGATCGGCCCTCAAGGCCGGAGCAGGTTGCGACGACAGGACAACAGGGCGTCGGAGCGGCCGGCGCGGAGCAAGGCCGGAGGTGGGCTGTGGTCGACGACGCCCGCATCCCGCCTCAACGTGCCGCGCTCGGCTCCCTGCTGGAGGTCCCCGGTCTGCGCGAGCGGCTCGAGGACGCGTTCGCGGGTGAGCTGTGCTCCCGGCTGCCCCGGCTGGTGCCCGCCGCCGCTCGGCTGCGCCGCCTCGGGGTGAGGACCTCTCCAGCCACCGTTCGCGCCATCGTGGCCGAGGTGCACCCGCTGGCGAGCAGCGCCGTCGTCGTGGGCGCGCACGAGGCCGCGCGGGCCGCACGCGCTGTGGAGCACCGCCTGCTGGCGTACACCGAGGGCGAGGAGCTGCCGCAGGTCGTCGTCGCGGACGCGCTCGAGCACCTCGACCACCTGCTCTCCGCGCTCACTGGCTGGCGCTCGGCCGCCGGCGCCGCCGCCGTATGACGGCCGAGCCCGACCAGGGTGCGCGCGGCGTCGTCACGGTCCTGGTCGTCGACGACTCACCCGTGCAGCGCCGATTCCTCCGCGCCGCGCTCGACGCGTCCACCGGCTTCGATGTCGTCGGGGAGGCCCGCAACGGCCGCGAGGCCGTGGCCATGGTCGAGCGGCTGCAGCCCGCCACCGTCCTGATGGACCTCGACCTGCCGGTCATGAACGGCATCGAGGCGATCGAGCGGATCATGGCCACCCGCCCGACACCGATCGTCGTGTGCTCCGGCTATCTGGGCGAGGCCACACCCGGCAACGCCCACGCGGCGCAGGCTGCCGGCGCAGTCGACATCGTCGCCAAGCCCGGCCCTGGCGATGACGTGAACCTCGACGAGTACGCCGACGAGCTGCGCAAGCGGCTCCGGGTCGCCAGCCGCGTCAAGGTGATCACCCACCCGCGTGGCCGGTTGCGGGGCGGGCACGCGCCGCGTCACGTCGTCCGGGAGAAGACCAACCCGGAGGCGAGTACGACGAGCGCGGTCGCCACCAAGGCTGAGCCGAAGCCATCGTTCTCTCCGTTGACGACCCCGATCCAGCTGCTTGCGATCGGGGCCTCCACGGGCGGCCCGCAGGCCCTTGCCCAGCTGCTGCCGATGCTCCCCGCCGACCTCGAGCAGGCCGTGCTCGTGGTCCAGCACATGGCGGACGGGTTCATCGAGGGTCTCGCTACCTGGCTCGACGGGCTCTGCCCGCTGCCCGTCGTGGTCGGCGCCAGCGGCAAGCGCCTGAGTCCCGGCACGATCACGATCGCGCCGAGCGGGCTGAACCTGATCGTGCACGATCGCCTGCGCGTGGTCTGCGAGGCGCCGCCGGTCACGCAGTTCCACGTCCCGGGCATCGATGCGACCTTCACCTCGATCGCCGAGAGCCTCGGTGCCGAAGCACTCGGCGTGCTGCTCACGGGCATGGGCCGCGACGGCGCGCTCGGGCTCAAGGCGATGCGCCAGCGCGGTGCCTTGACCATCGGCCAGGACGAGGCGAGCTCGGCGGTGTGGGGCATGCCCGGCGCTGCCCACGCCCTCGGCGCCGTCGAGCACGAGCTGCCGCTCGACGACATCGGACCCGCGCTGCTCACCCTGCTCGACCGGGAGGTCGGCTCATGAGGGTGACCTTGACGGACGCTGAGTTCTCCGGGCTGCGCGCGCTGCTGAACGAGGCCGCCGGGCTTGTCTTCGACGACTCGCGCCGCGACTCACTGGCCTACTCGATCGGGGAGCGGCTCTCCGCCCGGGGTCTTTCCACCGTCGCGGACTACCTGGTCCTGCTCGGCCAGGCAACGGAAGGTGCGGAGCGCCAGGCGCTCCTCGACGAGGTCACGATCCAGGAGACGCACTTCTTCCGTAACCCGCCGCAGGTGCGGGCGCTTCGTCAGCACGTGCTGCCCGAGCTGATCAAGTCGGCGCTCGCCCGCGGTGACCGCACGATCCGCATCTGGAGCGCGGGCTGCTCCACGGGTGAGGAGCCCTACACGATCGCGATGATGCTGCGTGAGCTGTTGCCGCTCGCCGACGGGTGGGACGTCAAGGTCATCGCCACCGACGTCTCGGCGCGGGCGTTGGCCGCTGCCCGCGAAGGACGCTACGGCGCGCGGGCCCTGCAGATGGCGGAGCCTGCTGACGTGGCGCGCTGGTTCATCGAGGAGGACAGGCACGGCGAGCGCACCTACGTGCTGCGGCCGGAGGCCCGCGAGCTGGTCGAGTTCCGCCTGCACAACCTGGTGACGGAGCCGGTCCCCGTGGAGGCCGGCGAGCTCGACCTGGTGCTGTGCCGCAACGTCACCATCTACTTCAACCGCGACACGACCCGTGCCCTGATCGGAAGGCTCCACACGGCACTGCGCGACGGCGGCTACCTGTTCCTCGGCCACTCCGAGACTCTGTGGCAGGTCAGCGACGCCTTCCGCCTCGTGACCCTCGGCGACGCGTTCGTCTACCGCCGCCTCGACCCCCCGGCCAGCGAGCGACGTCAGGTGCTCCCCGACCGCAGGACGCTCGACGAGGGAGCCACCCCACCCACGCCCGAGCGGCGCGGTCCGAAGCTCGAGCGCCGTGGCTCGGCGTGGAACGCGCTGGTCAAGCCCAGGCAGCTGCCGTTCGTGAAGCCGCGCGTCGAGGGGAGCCCGGCCGCGACACTTGCCACCGTGCGCGGCGCGCTCGCGGAGGGACGCTACGAGGATGCCGCCGGGCTGGCCGGCGAGCTCGCCGAGCGTGACGTGCTCGCCGCGGACGCGCACTACCTGCGGGGCCTCGCGCTGACCAACAGCGGCAAGGACGACGAGGCGCTGGTCTCGTTGCGCAAGGCGGTCTACCTCGACCCCACCGCAGGCTTCGCCCACTTCCTGCTCGCGGGCGCGCTCGACCGGCTCGGGCAGCGCCCGGCTGCGGCGGCGAGCTATCGCGCGGCTGCTCAGGCGCTGGCGGCCGCCCCGGACGGCGTGGTCGCCGCCGAGCTCGGCGGGCGCAGTGTGGGGGAGCTTGTTGAGTTGTGCGCCCGGCTTGCCGATCGTTGTGAGGAGGAGGTGCGGCGATGACGCCCGGCTACGTGACGTTCAGGCTCGGTGAGCGCGAGTTCGCCACGCCCTTGGCCGAGGTGCGCGAGGTCGTGCGCCTCACGGGCCTGCAGGTGCTTCCTGGCATGGAACCCCCCCTCGTCGGCGTGATCCAGCTGCGCGGCAACCCGCTGCCGGTCCTCGACGTCCGCAGCCTCGACCGCCGCGGCAGCGACCAGACACCGGGCGACGTCCTCGTCGTCGTGCGCAACGGCGAGCCCTGCGGCATAGCCGTTGACACGGTGACCGCCGTGCGCGGCGCCGGAGAGCTGCACTCGACCAACGAGGGATCGGTCGGTGCCCTGCCCGGCTATGTCGTCGAGGTGCTCCGCGACGCCACCGGCCCGGTCATGCTGGTTGACCTCGAGCGACTGGTCGCCTCGCTGGAGTTGGCCCGCGCCTGAGCCCCGGGCAGCACGGCTCAGCTCAGCGCAGCAAAACTCAGCGCAGCAAAACTCAGCACGGCAAAGCTCAACTCAGCGCGGCGCGTGCCTGCTGGTCGAGCGCGTAGTCCGCGTCCTCGGTCGGCCGTGACGGCATGGCCTTCTCGCCGCTCATGACGTCCACCGCGTGGTCGACCGTCTCGGCGTCGATGTTGCCGTATCCGATCTGGGCGTACTGGTCCACGGCCGCTGGCACGGATGACCACTCGGCGGGAAGCGTCGTGCAGCCCGCGCAGAACGGGTTGCCGCCCACGCCGTATTCAGTGTTGTCCGGCGCCCGCGGTCCACCCATCCAGTGCAGGAGTCCGTCGTCGGGTCCGGCCTTGGGCCGCGGGTCCGCGGTGCGCAGCAGCAAGGTGCGCAGCTCATCGAGGGTCAGCACGCCGTCGGCCAGCGGACCGCGCTTGACCAAGCCCCGCTTGCCCTTGGCGACGATCCCGCCTCGGACGCCTGTGCCTGTCGCACCGAGCATCTCGCGGGCTTCCTGGACGATCTGCGCGGCGGCACCTGCGACATAGGGCGCGGCGGCACTTGTGCAACACGCGATCGGGTCGGGGCGCACGACGGTGCTCGAGTTGCTGATGCCGGTCCACCCGCCGTAGGCGTCCGCGACCACGTGCGGAGGCGCGCCCGACCAGGCCGTGACGTGCCCGTTGTCGTGTCCGCCGACGAGTACCACGCCGGGTGCGCCGGTCGACAGGGCGTAGGTGGGCATCGGCGCACCACCCTCGGCGAAGGCGGCACCGTTACCCGACGCGGCCACCGTGAGCAGCCGCTTGGCCGCGCGCGCGAACGCAGCCGTGGTGTCGTCGAAGCCGGTCTTGCCCGCCGGCTGCGGCGCCAGGCTGAGCCAGGAGTTGCTGGTCACGTCGATCCAGGGCTGGGCGGTGACCCAGTCCAAGGAGCCCGCGCCGAGCCCCTCGACCTCGACGATGCGCGCGGTCGGGGCGAGCGAGTGCTTGGCGCCGCCGACCCGGCTGGCCGTCATGGTGCCGTGCCCGAGGTCGTCGAGGATCCGGTGCTCGGTGCAGTCGCCGGCGAACGCCGTGCTCGCAGGCGGAGCCTTCACCGTCGTGGGGCACAGCGTTCCGCCGGCGCCCATGCTGATCGCCCCGACGATGCGCGTGCCTGGGATCCAGTAGAGCTCCTTGGGCGCCACCGTGGCCCAGACCGCGGCGTCGGCCTTCAGCGCCTGCGCATAGGGCAGGTTGAGGTGCAGCCGAAGCGCCTGCGCCGACTTCGGGAAGCCCGGGATGTAGGTCGAGGGGTGCTTGTAGGCGAGCTTGGAGGTGTCCCGGAACTGCACGCTGTAGGGGTTGATGCCGCTGTCCACGATCGCCACTACTGCCATCGCGGGGATGGCGCGCGGCGGGTCGTGCCGGTCGCCGTGGGCGGAGGCGGCAAGGGGCGTGGCGAGTACGGCGACAGCTGCCGCCAGGGCGATTCGGCGCATGGGATTCATTTCGACGTCCGACGGCGGGCCCCTGCTGGGCGGCAGGCTCAGACGTAGCGCTCGAGGATGCTCGACTCCGCCAGGCGGGACAGGCCCTCCCGCACGCTCCGGGCGCGTGACTCGCCCACGCCCTCGACCAGCTGCAGGTCGTCGATCCCGGCCGCCAGCAGCTTCTGCAGGCCCCCGAAGTGGTCCACCAGCCGGTCCACGACGAGCTGCGGGAGCCGCGGCACCTTCGCGAGCAGCCGGTAGCCGCGGGGGCTGACAGCCTGCTCGAGCACGTCCGTGCCGGTGGCGTAGCCGAAGGCCCGCGCCACAGCGGAGAGGTCGAGCAGGTCAGCCTGCTCCAGGTCGTCGAGCGCCTCGAGGACGTCCTCGGTGGTGCGCTGGCGACGGCCCGACTGCGGCGGCATGTAGTCCCTGACGATCAGCTCGCGCTCGGCCTCCACCCCTACCACCAGCTCCTCCAGCTGAAGCTCGAGGAGGCGGCCGTCGGTCCCCAGCTCGACGACGTACCCGGCGATCTCACTAGCGATCCGGCGCACCATCTCGAGCCGCTGGGAGACCTGCGTCGCGTCGCGGACCGTGACCAGGTCCTCGATCTCAAGCGCGCTCAGCGCCCCGGAGACCTCGTCGAGCCGCAGCTTGTAGCGCTCCAGGGTCGCCAGTGCCTGGTTGGCGCGGGACAGGATGGCGGCGGAGTCGTCGAGCACGTAGCGCCGGCCGTCGACGTAGAGCGCGATGATCCGCATCGACTGGCTGACGCTGATGATCGGGTAGCCGGTCTGCTTGGCCACCCGCTCCGCGGTCCTGTGCCGCGTGCCGGACTCCTCGGTCGGGATAGAGGGGTCGGGCACGAGGTGCACCGCGGCGCGGACGATGCGGCTCAGGTCGGTGGACATGACCAGGGCGCCGTCCATCTTCGCCAGCTCGCGCAGCCGGGTCGCGGAGAACTCGACGTCGAGCGGGAAGCCGCCGGTGCACAGCGCCTCCACGACCCTGTCGTGGCCGAGCACGATGAGGCCACCGGTGTTGCCGCGCAGGATGCGCTCGAGGCCGTCGCGCAGCGCGGTGCCAGGAGCGACAGCGGCGAGTGTGGCGCGCAGCAGCTCCTTACCGTCGGACTGCGGCTGGGCCATGGGAGCAGATGCTAGCGAGTGCGCGGCCTCATGATCGTGTGGCGAACCTTGTCGCTGGCCGCAGCGTTGTCAGACCCCGCGCAGGCGCCGGACCACAACCGGGTCGTCGCGCAGTGGGCGCAGCGCCGCAGCGAGGTCCGCGACCTCTATCAGCCGCATGCCGTCCGGAGCGCTGGCACCGCTGCGCGCCGGAACCATGGCTCGCGTGAAACCGAGCCGCGCGGCCTCGTTGAGCCGTCGCTCCAAGCCGGGCACGGGCCGGATGTCACCGGCGAGCCCCACCTCGCCGACCACGATCATGTCCGCGGGCACCAGCTTGCCGCTCGCGGCGCTCGCCACCGCCAGCGCGATCGCGAGGTCGGTGGCCGGCTCGGTGAGCTTCACGCCGCCGACCGTCGAGACGAACACCTCGTGGCTCGCGAGCGGCAGGTCAGCGCGCCGTTGCACCACGGCGAGGGCCATCGCGACGCGTGCGCTGTCGAGGCCGCTGACAGCGCGGCGCGGGCTAGGCACCGGGCTCGGAGCGACCAGCGCCTGCACCTCGGCGACAAGGGGACGCCGGCCCTCGAGCGCGACGGTGATGCAGCTGCCCGCGACCGGAGCGGCGCGTCGCGTCATGAAGACGCCACTCGGGTCGGGCAGCTCGTGGATGCCGTCGTCGGCCAGGTCGAAGCACCCGACCTCGTCGGTGGCGCCGAAGCGGTTCTTGACGGCGCGCACCAGCCGCAGCCTGGAGTGCCGCTCGCCCTCGAACTGAAGGACCACGTCGACGAGGTGCTCCAGCATGCGCGGTCCCGCGATGGAGCCGTCCTTGGTCACGTGCCCGACGAGCACGGTCGCGATGTTGCGTTCCTTGGCCGTGCGGATGAGCGCAGCCGCGACCTCGCGGATCTGACTGACCCCGCCTGCCTGACCGTCAATGCCTTCAGCGGCGATGGTCTGAACGGAGTCCACAACGAGTAGGCCGGGGTCGACCTGCTCCACATGGGTGAGCACGGCACCCAGGTCGGTCTCGGCCGCGAGGTAGAGATGCTCGGCCAGCGCCCCGATCCGCTCGGCCCGCAGCCGGACCTGCGCCGCGGACTCCTCACCGGTGATGACGAGGCTGGGTCGATCAGCGCTGGCACACCGGGCGGCGACCTCCAGCAGCAGCGTGCTCTTGCCCACTCCCGGCTCGCCGGCGAGCAGGACCACGGCACCGGGCACCAGCCCGCCGCCGAGCACGCGGTCGAGCTCGCCGCACTCGGTGCTGCGGCGTGAGGCCAGCTCGACGTCGACTTGCGCGATCGGGACTGCAGGAGCCGAGACGGGGGCCGCCGCGACGCGAAGCGTGCTGCGGCCGAGCTCGGAGACGGTGCCCCAGGCCTGGCACTCGGGGCAGCGTCCAACCCACTTCGCCACGGTGGTCCCGCACTCGGTGCAGCGCAGGGTCGGCTTCGCGGCTGCCGGGGCTTTGGTGGCCATGCGCTGACGCTAGGCGGCGGCACCGACAAGGCAGCGCTGCCGCGCCGCGAGTGTGGACGAAGCTCGTCGTACTCGCAGCCTCAGAGTGCGAGTACGACGGCACTCAGACGATCGGCAGCATCCGGGGCGGGTCAGCCGGGTGCGGCGCGATCAGCGTGCGCTGCGCCAGCCGCTCGGCGCACATGGCAGCGACCACGGCGTAGGCGTCGGCGCCGATCATCTCGATGATCTCCGCGGCGGAGTGCACGTAGACCGGCTCGGCCGCTACGTGCGCCTCGGTGTTGCCGCTGCAGTACCAGTCGAGGTCGTGCCCGCCAGGACCCCAGCCGCGCCGGTCGTACTCGCCCAGCGTCACGACGAGCACCTCGGTGCCGTCGGGTCGCTCGACCCGGTCGTAGGTCCGGCGCAGCGGCAGCTGCCAGCACACGTCCGGCTTGGCCTCGAGCGGGTTGCGACCCTCGCGGATGGCTTGGTGGTGCAGGGCGCATCCCATGCCGGCAGGGAAGTCCGGGCTGTTCAGGAAGATGCAGCCGCCGTCGACGACGCGGGTCTTCTTCTCGCCGTCCTCGTCCTTCTCGGTCCACTTCTTGGCGTGGTGCTCCCAGGTCTCCGGCGTGAGCCGCTCAACCCAGGCGGCCACCCGCTTCTCGTCGTCCTTGTCGGAGAAGTGGGCACCGAGGGTGCAGCACCCGTCGTCGGGGCGCCCCTCGTAGATGCCCGCGCAGCCGCTGCCGTAGATGCAGGTCCACCTCGAGCAGAGCCAGGTCAGGTCGACACGAACCAGCTGGTCGGCGTCGGCTGGGTCGGGGAACTCCGCCCACTCACGGGGAAAGTCGAGCATCACCTCGGGCACACGCACAGCCTAGGGTGACGGCCGTGGAGGAGACGCAGCAGGAGCGCACCGCTGAGACCGTGGTGGTCCCGGCGGCGAAGGTCGCGCTGTCGACCGCGTCCACCT
>JAVEEJ010000115.1 GCA_030840515.1 Frankiaceae bacterium
CCGCCGGGTCCGTTGCGCAACTGGCTCAGGCAGGTGACGGTGATCGTGCCGCTGGCGGGCGCGTCCGGGGGCAGCTGGAAGTCCGTGGAGAACGTGTAGTTGTCGAGCGCGCTGAAGGTCGTGGCGGTTGCCGCGGTGCCGGGCATCGATACGCTGCCATCGGCCGGACCCGTCGAGTCGTGCACGCACCCGACGCCGTCGAGACGCACCGTGCTGCCAGGCGTCGGGTTGAACGGCGACAGCAGGACCGTCGGCCCGGTGAGGGTGAACGTGCCGCCGTCGTACACGTCCTTTGTGTTGGTCGAGCAGCTGCCGGTGATCTCGTACTTGTTGTCCGGCGCCGCCTCGCCCGGAGGCGGTGGCAGCACCTGGTATTCCGTGGAGAACGTGCCGTCAGCCCCCGACGGCACCAGCTGCGACCGCGCCGGGCCGGTCACGATGGTGAAGATGAACTCGGCGCCGCCTTCCAGCGTCCCGCCGTCCGGGCAGGACCCTCCGGACGCGTGGACCATCGTGCCAACCGGCCCCTCGGTGGGGGAGACGTCGAGCACGATCAGCCCAGCCGATGCCGGCTTCGCGAGGAGGGAGAGCAGGGCGCCGAGAAGCAGGCTGAGCGCGAGTACGGCGCGGGCGCGGGCCACGGTTCGCACGCTAGACCGCCCCCTCGTCCGCGCGCCGGGGAATCGGACAGACAACCCAGGAGTCCGTGGGTCGGGTCGGATCGGCATCCGCGGGGTAGGGCTCGGCGCAAGAAGCACCCACTAGCCGGAGGATCGTCATGAAGATCGGATCGCTCGTCGTCCTGGTGTGGCTGCTCATCGGGCTCTTCGCGGCCTACCAGCGCGATGACTTCAACGGCAAGATCGACAACTGCAACAAGGCGGTGACCATCGGGGCCACGGTCGTTGCGGGACCGCTCAACTACGTGGGCATCAACCCGAAGGTGAGCTGCGACAAGGTGAAGGTGCCTGAGCCGAGCAAGTAGCCGCCACCGAAGCTGTCAGCCGGCGCGGTAGTGCAGGTGCACCACGCCGCTGGCGAACCGGTGCTCGTTCAGCAGCTCGAGGTCGAGCCGCAGCCCCGACGGGAGCCAGTGCGTGCCGCCGCCGACCACCACCGGCGTGACGAACTGGTGCACCTCGTGGACGAGCCCCGCGTGCAGCGCGTGCGCGGCGAGGCCACGTCCGCCGATGCTGACGTCGGCATCGGACTCGGCCGTGAGCTGACGCACCGCATCAGCTTCGAAGGTGCGTTCCAGGCGGGTGCGCGCCGTGGTGGGCGCGTCCAGCGTTGAGGAGTAGACCACCTTGGCTGCGGACTTCCAGATGGCGGCGTACTCGTGCCCAGCGCTCTCACCGGTCGTCGGCGCGGTCTCCCAGTAGGTCATCACCTCGTAGATGCGGCGGCCGTAGAGGTAGGTGCCGATCGGGCGCTCCATCGCGTTGATGTAGCGGTGCACCTCATCGTCAGGCGCAGCCCAGTCGAAGCTGCCGTCGGCGTCGACGACGTACCCGTCCAGCGACGTGATCGCGGAGTAGACCAGCTTCCCCACGGGCGTGCTCCTTGTCGAGACGGGCCGAGTCGGCGGGCGGAATCAGGAGGCAGTGAATTGTCAGACCGGGTCCTTACCGTACGGACATGACCTTCCTGAGCTGGCTGCTGGCGATCGCCCTGCTGTGGGGCGTGGTCCGGGTGGTGCGCGCGATGTGGCGTGCGGGGGAGCGCGCGACCCGGCCGGTCCCCCGGCACCAGGGGCAGCCGCCGACACCGACAGCCACTCCGACAGCCACACCGACGCCGCCGGCGCAGCCGTGGTCGCCGTACTCGTCTCCCGGTGCTCCGATGGGGCCGGGTGCCGGGTTCGTGGGCGGGTACGTGCTCGGGCACTGGGTCGCCGAGCACCATCACCACGACGGCGCCGGGGGTGATGTCACAGACGGCTCACTGGGCGACGGAGACGACGGCGGCGACGGAGACGACGGCTGCGACGGTGGTGACGGGTACGACGGCTCTGGCGGCGGCGACTTCTCGTGACACCCGATCCCTTGGACGACCGCCCGCTTGCACCTGACGAGCGCTGTCCGCGGTGCGGGAGCGCGCAGGTGCGTCCGATCGCGTGGGGCTACCCGGACCCGGAGACGTTCGCCGCGTGGGAACGCGATGACGTCGAGGTCGGGGGCTGCTGCATCCTCGCGTGGGTGCCGCACCGCATCTGCCGCGGATGCGGGGCGACCTGGGACCACGAAGGCCGCGTGGACGAGGTTCGCTACTGACCGGCTTGCTATTACCAGTTGCGAAGAACATGGTGGCTGTCTAGGGCTGGGGGCCCCATGCGCAGCTCAACAGCCCGACGACTCAGCCTGCTCGCACTGGTGGCATTGGCCGCGGTGTCCTGCGGCGGCAGCACTGGCCCGAGCGGAGCCAAGGCGTCGCCCACGCCCACACCGGTCGCGACGCTGAGCCCGGCCATGACAGTCGCCCTCCAGTCGGGCGACGCACCGCAGAACCTCATCTTCGCCTTCGGGTCGCTCTGGGTCGCCGCGCATCACGCCGGGGCCCTACTGCGCGTCGACCCCGTCGCCGGCAAGGTCATCGCGCGGATCCCCGTCGGTGTCGGGCCTGGATCTGCGATGGCGTCGGGAGACTCCATCTGGGTGGTGGACTACCAGTCACCCGCCCTGGTTCAGGTGAACGCAGCGACGAACAAGGTCGTGCGCACCGTCGCGCTTCCGGCGAACGGCTGCTGCCAGGCCGCGATCACCGGCCACCTGGTCTGGGTGAGCAGCGGCGAGGGGGACAGCGCGAACCTCGACGCCTACGACACGAGGACAGGGGCGCGAGTACGGCGCATCCCGTTCCTCGCCTCCCCGGTGTTCACACTCGGGAAGCTGTGGGCGGACACCTCCCTCGGTGAGCTGGTCCAGATCGACCCGGCAACCGGCGCGAAGACGACCACGGCCGGACCGAGCGGCTTCGGGTTCACCGCTGGCTCTGAGAGCCACGGCCTTGCGTGGGCGTCGAGCGGCGGGGGCAACGTCGCCGGCCTGGACGCCACCGGGGCGACGAAGGTGCAGGGCCACCGCACCAACGGCGAGGCGCTGGGCCGCGGAGAGTCGCAGGTCGTCGCCGGCCCGAACGACGTGTGGCTGGGGGACGAGCTCGGTGAGCTGCTGCGCATCGACCCGACGACGGGCGAGGCGACGACGGTTGCGCAGCTCGGCGCCACCTACCTCTCCCTCGTGGTCACCCCGGGGCGGCTATGGGTGGCGGAGTTCGACACTGATCGGCTGACCGGTTTCGCGACCGCGTAAGCGGACGAGCCGCACGCGGCTGTGGCCCGGCACCTCGCGGTGCCGGGACACGTCCCCCCCGCTATGTGCGGGTCGCCGCTGGTGCAGCGCGACCGGTGGAACTACGCGTCGCAGCTCACCTTCGGGTTCCAGTCCTCGTTCATGCCGCTCGGGTTGTGCTCCCAGATCCAGGCGTGCAGCTCGTAGAAGTCCGGGAGGCCGTAGCGGTTGCCCTCGGGAACGAGCTCGAAGGTCTGGCCGAACAGTGACGGACGAGCGGTGTTGCCCGCGCCTTCCCAGCTCGACTTCAGCACGACGTACTCGACGGCCACGAGCTTCATCTGGCCGTTCTTCTGCGGCTCGTACACCAGCACCTCGGGCGCGCCGGCGTTCTCGGTCGGGTCACCGACGCGGGACCCGAGCACGTAGTGGATGCCCATGCCGCCGGCCGGGTTGTCGATGCAGGCGATGCCGTTCTTGTCCTTGAGCTCGCCGAAGCCGTCGGCCTTTGCGGTCGCGATGTTGTGGTACTGCGCGGTCCCCGAACGCGCGGCGCTGAAGCTGTCCCCTGCCGATGCCGGAGCGACGGTGAGCGTTGCAGCCGCGACGGCCAGCCCTGCCACGCCGCAGACGTTGCGCGCGAGGCGCGCTGCGCGGGTCTTCATGACCCCTCCTGGACCTGGAAGATGTCGTCGGCCTCGAGGCCATGGGCCTCGCGGTGAACCGTGTTCGCGGCGGTGGCGGAGGGTGCCTCGACGAGGCAGAAGATCTTGCCCTTCTCCTCGTTGACCCAATAGCGCAAGTACTTCACGTCGTACTCGCCCTGCGTCTGCAGGTCCGCCAGGTGCGCCTTGGCGACGTCGTCGACGGCAACTCCGCCGTCGAGGTTGTGCACGTCCATGTAGAGCGGCATCTCGGTCCCTCCCTGTTGTTCGAGTGGATCTCGAACGTACGAAAGGGAAACCGGCCGAATAAGGGGGAAAGGCACCTAGGTTGCCGCGTGCGGTACCTAGGTTTGGCCGGCCT
>JAVEEJ010000148.1 GCA_030840515.1 Frankiaceae bacterium
CCCCCCCCGGGGGCCCCGCCGCTCACTGCCCGTCGCACCCTGCTGACTGCGCTGACTGCGCCGGCCGCACTGACTGCGCGACAATCGCCGCGCGGCCGCGTCAGCTGCTCGCGACTGGAAGACCAAGCAAGAGAGGTTCACCGTGTCGGACCGCGAGCCGCACCCTGATCGTGTGCTCGCGCGCCCGGAGCGGTTGCGCAGCGTCTCCGTCCCTGCCGCGGTCGCGACCTTCCTGATCGCCGGCTTCGTCGTGCTCGCCATCGTCGGCCTGATGCTTGCGCTGGCCCAGCGCAAGGCCGCGACCGCGGAGGCCATCCGGGACGCGCGCACGGTCACCAACTTGGAGGCCACCGACGTCGTGGGTCCGCTGCTCAACGACGAGGCCCTGGTCGCCGGCCCGGCGCGCGACGCACTCGACAGGGTGGTGCGGGACCGGGTTCTCGGAACCCACATCGTGCGCATCAAGATCTGGGACGAGAACGGGACCATCGTCTACTCGGACGACAAGGCGCTCATCGGCCAGCGCTTCCCGCTCCCCGCGGACGAGCTCGAGGCGCTGCGGCACACCGGACGCACGGCTGCCGAGGTGAGCAACCTCGAGGAGGCGGAGAACCGCGACGAGCGGCAGTTCGGCAAGTTGCTGCAGGTGTACCTGGGCGTGCAGACGCCGAGCGGAAAGCGCCTGCTGTTCGAGACCTACCAGCCCTACGAGGTCATCACCGTCTCCAGCCGGCGGATGTGGCGCAACAGCCTGCCCGTGCTGATCGGCGGGCTCGCGTTGCTCTACCTGGTGCAGGCGCCGCTCGCCTACCGGATGGCTCGCCGGCTCAAGCGGAGCCAGGACGAGCGCGAGGCCTTGCTGCTCGCGTCGCTGGCTGCCTCCGACCGTGAGCGCGCCACCATCGCCGCAGACCTCCACGACGGCGTCGTGCAGGGGCTGGCCGGCGCATCGTTCTCGCTGTCGGCTGCCGCTGAGCGTTCGAGCGATGCCGACACCGCTGCGACCGCTGCAACGACCGCTAAGGACCTGCGCCGCTGGGTTCGCGAGCTGCGCAGCCTCGTGGTCACCATCACGCCGCCGACTCTTCACGCGCAAGGCCTCGCAACGAGTCTGCGTGACCTGGCAGCGACATTGGAGGTGCGCGGCATCAGCACGACCGTGGAGGTGCAGGACACCGACGAGCTCGACTTCGACACCGAGACCCTGCTCTACCGAGGAGCTCAAGAGGCCGTGCGCAACGTCGTCCGCCACGCGGATGCGTCGACGGCGAGTGTGCGAGTACGGCGTGAGGGCGATCAGCTCGTCCTCGTCGTGCGCGACGACGGGCGCGGGATCGACACCGCGGCCACGGCCAGCGCACGGAGCCGGGGCAGCGTCGGACTGGAGCTGCTCACGGCGCTCGTCACCAGTCAGGGCGGCTCGCTGACGGTCGGACCTCGGCCGACGGGTGGGACCGAGTTCTGCTTGTCCGTCCCTGCCGCCGCGGTGCCCGCCACAGCATCTGATGAGGATCCGCGGTGATCACGGTTCTCATCGTCGACGACCACTCACTCGTGCGCCGAGGCCTGACCGACTTGCTGGGGGCAGCCGATGGCATCGAGGTCGTCGGCGCCGTCGAGGACGGCAGCGAGGCGGCCGCCGCCGTGGTCGCCAAGCAACCGGACATCGTTCTCATGGACCTGTCGATGCCGGTGCTCGACGGCGTGGAGGCAACGCGCGCGGTCCTCGCCGTGCGGCCGGAGACCAAGGTCATCATGCTGACGTCGTTCAGTGAGAACGCCCGCATCCTGGCGGCACTGGAAGCCGGCGCGGTCGGCTACCTGCTCAAGGACTCCGAGCCCGAGGAGATCATCAAGGCGCTACGAGACTCGGCCGCGGGAGGGGTGCCGCTCTCACCGAAGGCGGCACGTGCCCTACTGCCGGCCAACCGGCCCGCGGGTGCTGCGACCGCCGATGCCCTGACGCCACGGGAGCGTGAGGTGCTGGCCCTCGTCGCCATGGGGCTGCCGAACAAGAGCATCGCCCGCCGGCTGGCCATCAGCGAGAAGACGGTGAAGGCGCACCTGACTCGGGTCTTCACCGTGCTGGGTGTCTCGGACCGGACCTCGGCCGCGCTCTGGGCTCAGCGTCAGGGCATGGTGTGACGAGCGAGCCTCCGCAAGGACGGGTCCTAGGACCCAAGTCCGATGGCCCGACCAGGGCGCCTCGACAAGGGTGTGAGGGGTAGCCGTGCGGCTGCCAGAGGAGGTTCCATCATGCGTCGTCCGCCCCTAGTCGCCGTACTCGCACTCGTCGCCGCGTCCGCCTGCTCCTCCTCCTCCGGAGGCAGCAAGCCGGCCAGCGGCGCAGCGGACAGCGGCGCGCCGGGTTCGGCGGTCACGATCCAGAGCTTCGGCTACCGCCCGTCGCCGCTGACCGTCACCCCGGGCCAGAAGGTGGTCGTGACCAACAAGGACGGCACGGAGCACACGGCGACGTCCGACAAGTCTGGCCTGTTCGACTCCGGCGACATCGACGGTGGCGGCAGCCAGAGCTTCACCGCCCCGACGGCTCCCGGCACCTACACCTACATGTGCAAGTACCACTCGAGCATGCACGGCACGCTGGTCGTCAAGGGCTAGCTGGTCGTCACGCGCTAGCGCCAGCTCCTGCGGCACCGGCTACGGTCGAGGTCGGCCCGCCGACGGAGGAGCGCCTTTGCCCGAGATCGAGTACGTGACCCTGGCGAACCACGCCGAGTCGATCAACGGGCTGCTCTACCTGCAGGGTGCCGGCCTGACCGACCTCGCGGCGAACGTGATGCCGACGGGACAGCTCGCCAGCGTCCACCTCGGGATCGGCCTGAGCATCCTCGTCGGTTGGAACGAGACGAACATCGTCTACCCGCTGCAGTTCGCGATGCTGCACGAAGACGGTGGTGACCCGGTCTTCGCAGGGGAGGGCCAGATCGAGTCGGGACGCCCGCCCGGGACTCCTGCCGGCGGCGAGCTCCGGAGCGTTATCGCGATCGGTGCTGACGTGGTCTTCCCGAGGCCGGGTGGCTATCGGTTCGAGGCAACGCTGGCGGGAGAGACCAAGGCGGTCAGCCTGCGGGTGCATGCGAACCGACCACCGGTCGCAGGCGGCTTCGGCCCGACTGCGGTGAACCTGCCGCCGCTCTAGCCGTCCAGGCTCGGGCTGAGGTGCGCCTGGACCAGTGCGGCGCCGAGGGCAAAGCGCCCCCTGCCGGTGAGCCCGGCGTTGTTCGCCGGTCCCACGCTGGCGTAGTCGAGCGGCTCGAGCAATGGCTGGTCGAGGTGGGCGAGCCGGGCCAGCACCCGCACCACGGACTGCGCGTCAAGGCAGGTCACCTCTGCGACGGCGTCAGCGTCCGGGTTGGGCACCCCCTGCGCCTCGAGCAGCGCAACGGCGGCGAGCACGCGCCGGGCGTAGGCGTCGAGCGCCTCGCTTCCGGCGGTGGACAACTCCTCGGCCATCCCGATCCCCTCCGATCGAGTCCTTGCTCCACGATGCTGACACCGGGAGCCGGGGACGGCGTGACCAATGCAGGGGTCAGTTCTGCTCATCTTCTGGCTGGTCCGCCTCGACCAGGTCGAGGTCCGACGCCGTGTCCATCGCGCACAGCCGGAACGTGCGCGCGACCGAGCGGCGGGCACCCCGGACGACAACGCGGCCGCCATGCTGCCGCTGGTGGCGGAGCAGCTCGGCGACCAGGCCGAGGCCGCTCGAGTCGATGAACGACACCCCGGTGAGGTCGATCTCGACGACCTCATGGCGCATGCGGCAGGCGTGCTCCACTGCCGCCCGGAAGCCCTGGGCGGTGAAGATGTCGATCTCACCGGTCAGCGTCACGACGCCGACAGGGCCGCGGTCGTGGTAGCCGCTGGGGGACGTCACGGCATAATTGCACCACGGCAAGGGGGCGTGCGAAACAGGGGTTGCGCTGCCGTAAGATTGCCGCGTGACAAGCAGGTTAGGAGCTCTGGCGCTGCGCCGGCGCCTCGACCCGCTCGCCCACCCGCGTGAACGCCGTGAGGCTGAGCAGCAGCTGCTCTTGCTCCTTGGGGGTCATCCCCGACAGGACGGCGGCCAGCGCGGCTCGGCGCTCACGTTCGATGGCGCCGAGCAGCTTGGTCCCCTGGTGGCTGAGGGTCATCACGACCTCGCGCCGGTCGCCCGAGCTCTGGCTCCGCTCCACCAGCCCTGCGGCGACCAACCGGTCACAGAGCCGGCTGGCGGAGGACATGATCGCTCCGAGATCGCCCGCGAGAGTGGTGAGGTTGGTGTGCTCGTGGTTCTGGATGGCCATCAGCGCACGCAGCTGAGAGGGGGAGACGCGGTGACCGCCCCCCGAGTAGGACTCGACCCACAGCATCCCCAGCCGCGCCGAGGCGTCATGAATGGCGGCCGCGAGGTCGGCCGACTGGTTCTCGGCGTACTGGGCGATACCGGTTCCTGTCACTGCGGCACGGGCAACTGTGGCACGGGCAACTCTCTGCTAGAGCAGACTGTCGGTCGGATACCCGCAAAACCGGAGGGCAACCGCTTACCCCGGACTCTAGTGAAGGATGCGTCGTGAACGCCCTCGCCGAGGCTGTGACCGCGATGGAGGACGCGCCCCCCGGTGGCCTGGTGCCGGCCCTCGCCGCGGCGCTGGAGAAGTCTCTCGGGTGCGCGAGCCTGAGCCTGCTCCTCCCGGACTACCACCTGGCCTCGCTGCACCCGGTGGAGGACCCCTCCGTCGTGATCCCGCTCGACGGCTCCTGGGAGGGACGCATCTTCGCCGCCCAGCGCCACGACGTGCGGAGCGCGGGTAACGGGGAAGACGGCGTCCAGGTCGGGCTCCCCGTGACCGTCCGCGGCGACCGGGTCGGCGTACTCGCACTCCATCTGCCCTCCGGGCCGCGAGCCGAGTCGCTCGAGGAGCTCCAGCTCATCGCCACCGCCGTGGGACGCGCCATCAGGGTCGCCGAGCGGGTGACCGACCAGTTCGCGAAGGCTCGGCGGTCCCGGCCGCTGACGGTGGCCGCGGAGCTCCAGTGGGCGCTGCTGCCTGGGGTGTCCTTCTCGGCTCCGGGCGTCGCCATCGCCGCCCAGCTCGAGCCGGCCTACTCCGTCGCGGGCGACGCCTATGACTGGGCGTTGACGGGCAACACCTTGACTCTGCTCGCCTGTGACGGCGCCGGTCGCGGCGTCCCTGCCTCACTGGCCTCGACAATCGCACTCACGGCGCTGCGCAACGCACGCCGGGCCAACCTCCCGCTGCGCGACCAAGCCGCACTCGCGGACCAGGCGATGTACGCGCACTTCGGCGGGGAGCAGTTCGTCTCGGCGCTGCTGATGGAGGTCGACCTGGCCAGCGGCCGGCTGCAGATCATCGACGCCGGCTCACCGCAGCTGTGGCTGCTGCGCAGCGGCGAGCTGACCGAGGTGGGACTCGACCCGCAGCTGCCGCTGGGCATGTTCGAGGAGACCCGCTATGACGAGCAGTACGTGATGCTCGAGCCCGGCGACCGCGTCGTAGTGGTCAGCGATGGTGTCCTGGCCGGACGGGCCGGTGGCGAGGGACTCGCGATCGAGCCGACGATCCGCGGAACGCGGCTGCTGGCCGCCGACGAGGCCGTGCGCCACGTGATGCGGGAGCTTTCCCAGCACCACAAGGGCGAAGCGCTCGAGGACGACGCCGTCGTGCTGTGCCTGGACTGGTCAGGACCGACCCAGGGCTAGCTCACTCTCCGAGCAGCACCCGACTGATGATCATCTTCTGGATCTCGGTCGTGCCGCCGCCGATCGAGCCCAGCTTGGCGTCGCGCAGCGCCCGCTCGGCGGGGAAGTCGCGCAGGTAGCCGTAGCCGCCGTGGATCTGGATGGCCTCCAAGGCGTTGTCCACCGCAAGCTTGCCGATCAGCACCTTCGCGATCGAGGCCTCGACGCTGTGCGGCTCCCCGATCTGCTTGAGGTGGGCTGCCCGGTAGACCGCCGTACGGGCGATTTCGAGGTTGATCTTCATCTCGGCGAGCTTGTGCGCGATGGACTGGAAGTGCGCGATGGGCTTGCCGAACTGGGTGCGCTGCTTCGCGTAGCGGATGGCGTCGTCGAGGGTGGCCTGCATGCCGCCGACTCCGGCGGCGAGCATCACCGTGCGCTCCCAGTCGAAGCACTCGAAGGCGATCCGGAACAGCGCCTCATCGACGGGGCCGAGTCGCTGGGTGTCGGGAACGCGGCAGTCCTGCAGCACGATCTCGCTGGTGGGCGAGGAGCGGCAGCCCATCTTGTCGAGGGTCCTGCCGACGCTGAAGCCTGGTGTCGTCTTGGCCTCGATGATGAACGCGGTCGCGCCCCGGTCAGAGGTCTTCGCCAGAACCGTGCACACGTCGGCGATCGGGCCGTTGGTGATGAAGATCTTCGTGCCGTTGATGATCCAGTGGTCACCGTCGCGCTTGGCCGTGGCCTGCAATCCCGCCGCGTCGGAGCCCGCCTCGGGCTCGGTGCTGGCCCAGGCGCCCATGAGCCGTCCGTCGCACAGGCCCGGGAGGTACTTGGCTTGCTGCTCCGGCGTTCCGTGCAGCCAGATCGGCACGGTCCCGATCACCCAGTGGGCGCCGAGGCTGAGGGTCAGCCCCCCGTCCCGGCCACCTTCGCCGATGGCTTCGTTGACGAGACAGCAGTCCACGATCGAGCCACCGCCCCCGCCGAGCCCCTCGGGGATGGGCAACCCAGCCAGCCCCTGCCGGGCCAAGCTCTGCCAGACCTCCGGGTCCCAGCGGCCTTCCTTGTCACGGTCGGCCGAGCCGGGAGCGACCGTCGCCCGCGCCCACTCGGTGACGCTCTTCTTCAGGGCGCGCTGCTCATCGGTGATGGAGAAGTCCACGGCCGGACCTTATTGCGGCCTCGCCCTGCGACCCCACCCCCACGTCCGGCGGCCGGGCGGCGCAGATGCAGGGGAGACGCGGAGATGAGGGCGCGCTAGCGCGCGGTCAGCAATCGGCGGACGACCCAGGCACCGCCACCTGCGAGCGCGGCGAAGCCGAGCACCAGCAGTCCCGTCGTCACGACCTCGAGCACGCAACCGATCGTAGGCAGCCACCGGACACAGAGCCGCGCGCCGCGCCCTGGGAGGAGGGCGGGGCGCGCAGCTTCTGCTCGGCCGAGGAGGGCTCAGCCGGTGGAGACGGTGAAGACGACGCTTCCGCCGTACACGTCGCCCAGTTGCGCCGTGGTGGGGAGCTGCACGTCGTAGCCGGCGGAGGCGGTGGAGATGCCCGCGCCGCTCAGCGGGGTGCTGCCCGAGCCGTAGGAGCTGAGCACGGTGGCCGGGGAGCCAAGCGTCACCTGGCTGTAGGTCTTGATGTTCGACAGCGCGTCGCCGGCCGGGTTGCTCGAGGTCACGCGCACGTTCGCGCCGCCAAGGGACAGGCCTGCGGCGGGCGCCGAGAACTGCGCCGTGACGTGCCAGCCGGCGGAGCTGCCGCGAAGGTCGGCGACGGTGAGCACCGTGGCGCCGGTCAGCGCAGACCAGCCACCGGGAGTCGCGTTGCCTGACACGGCAGCGCCGGCACCGGCCAGGGTCAGCGTCCCGCCGATGGTGGTGGCGGTGAGGACGGCAGTGGCGTCGGCGTACGCGTTAGCCGCGGGAACGGTAGCCACGGCGCCCGCGACGAGAGCGGCGGCGACGATCCGTCGGGTCGAGCGAGTCATGGGGTCCTCCGTGCCGAACACTGGTCCGCAAGAGCGGCTGTGTGTGGTTTCGGGGACATCCGGGGTGGGCTACATGCCTAGTCCTGATCAAAGTCTCACTAGTCACAACGGGCTACAGCTGAGGCATTCGGGTGCACTGGTCCGAAAAGCGTCGACGCCCGTGTCATCCGGCCTGCGCGGCGGCCTCTTCTTCCTCGTCGTCCCGCGAGCGCCGCTTGAACAGCAGCAGGAGAAAGAGCCCGAGCAGCAGCAGAAGAAGCAGCAACGCGAGGATCACGGCCCACGGCGAGCCGTCCACGTCGGTGCTGCGTCTGTCCTTCAGCGGGCTCACGTGGGGGCCGACGAGGTCCACCTCGACGCTCCCTCCCGTGGGAGGCAGGGCCCGACACGGGAGCTGCTTGGTCGCTGACGTGTCCGGCACCAGCGTCCCGATCCCCTTGTAGACCGCCGCCTTCTTCGATCCGATCCAGCGCGGGTCGACCACGACGCGCGCGTCGGGGTTGACCACGTCCTGGGAGGAGTTGCGGTAGGTGAGGACCGGGCAGACCTTGCCGCCGTGGACGGGGAACGCGACGTCGACCACCTCGATCGTGCCGTCGGGCGATCCTCGCCCGGGCGTGGCACCGGGGGCACCTCCCGGGACCTTGAGGTACACCGGCATGGCGAAGCGGAAGATCTGCGCGAGCCCCCCTTGGGTCGCCGGCGGGCTGACCTGCTCGGCGACGATGCCGCCCGCGTACCCGCCGCCCTGGACGACGGTAGGCACGGTGATCCGCAGCGAGAGCGGGATGGAGCCGTGCGGGGGAACCGTGACCGAGGTCCTCGACAGCGTGGTCCAGGCGCCGATCTCCCGGGGGTGCGCCGACCGGAGACCGAAGGCGAGCCCTCCGCCCACCGCCGTCGTGGCGTCAGCCGGGTAGAGCTGCACGGGTACGGCGGTGTCGCCGATGTTGCGCAGCAGCACCTGGTCGGAGACGGTGGCGCCGGGGTTCACGGAACGGAAGTCCAGGGCCTGTCCCTGACCCGTGAGATGCGGGCTGGTGGGCAGCGGCGTGATCGAGACCCCTGACGGGGCCGGCCGGTTGGAAGGGTTCGGCGTCGGGGCGGCCGTGGCGACGCCCGACAGCAGCAGAACAGCCGTTACGGCGCCGGCGCTGAGCCGGCCGAGGTCGATGCCCGCCATCACGCCGAGACTACGCTCGATCCCATGGCCAGGAGCCTTGTTGTGAAAGTCACCGCGGGTCTCGACGCCCCCGAGCGCTGCGCGCAGGGCTTCACCGTCGCCGCAACCGCGGTCGCCGCCGGATTCGCGGTATCCCTGTGGCTCACGGGCGAGGCGACGTGGATGGCAACGCCCGGTCGTGCTGCTGAGCTCGAGCTCGCGCACGCCGCACCGCTCGATGAGCTGCTGTCCGCCGTACTCGCATCCGGATCCGTCACGGTGTGCACGCAGTGCGCCGCGCGCCGCGGCCTGGACGTGGCGGACCTGATCGACGGAGTTCGGATCGCCGGGGCCGCGTCCTTCGTCGACGAGGCGATGGCCGACGGCGCGCAGGCCCTCGTCTACTGATCCTGGCCGGACGCGAAGCCTGGCCGAACGCGGAGGTGCCGCGGTAGCCCGTCCCCCCAGACCGGCCAACCGCGGCACCACTCGCAGAGCCATCGAGACGCTCGAGCAGCTCCCCCCAGGTGCTCGATGCCTCATCGGCAAGCCACAAACTAGGGCCGCGCCCAGCGACCGGGAGTCGCGCGGGCGACTGCGCCGGTGTCAGCCTGCCGACACCTCAGGCCTCGGCGTACCGCGACAGCGCGGGGCTGTCCAGGAGCCGGATCGACGTGCCCTCGAGCTTGAGCCAGCCGCGCCGCTGGAACTCACCGAGCGCCTGGTTCACCGACTGCCTGCTGCCGCCCACCATCGCCGCGAGGTCGCGCTGGGACAGGCCGAGGTCGACCACATCCTCGCCGTTGGCACTGGTGAGCAGCCGGCGGGCGAGCCGGCGCGGGAGGTCCAGGAACGTGAGGTCGGCGCTGGCGTCCGTCTGCCTCCGTGCGATCCCGGCGAGCTCGCAGAAGAGCCGGTCAAGGAGCTGGGGTGATGCGGCGGCGGCAGCGAGTACGGCGGCCCTGGGGATCAGCGCCACCCGGGTCGCCTCGAGTGCCTCCGCTCCGCTGGACCGAGGCCCGCCGTCGGCCACGCTGAGCTCACCCAGCGTGCCTCCGCCGGTGACGACACCGAGCACCATGCGGTCACCGTCACGGGAGTGCAGGCTGAGCGCCAGCCGACCGTCGAGGACGGCTACGAGTGTGCCGCCGGGATCACCCTGGTCGAACAGGATCTGACCGCGGCGCAGCGACCGCACCACCGACGCGCCCGCGAGCCTGTCCAGCACCGGGCGCTCCACGCCCTCGAACAGACCAGCGCGCCCGAGGTCCCCGGCCAAATCCCCCATAGCGACAACCTAGTGGGCAAAGCGGCCCCCGAGTTGCCCTCCGCGACGCCCCAGCAGCGCTTCGGCCTGACAACCCGGGGGCCGGGCTACTTGGTGACGCTGATCTGAGCCTCGGTCACCACACCCTGGGCGGCGCCGACCTCGGCGTCCCCGTCACCTCGCCACGACAGCGCCCGCACCGTCCAGCGACCGGGCCGCGCGAAGAACCGGTAGTCACCGCTTGGCGAGGTCACGACCTCCGCCGTGAACTCACCGGTCGCGTCGAGCAGTCGCACGAACGCACCGGCGACCGGCTCGCCCTCGAAGACGACCTTGCCCTGGATCACCGTCGCCGTGGCGAGGTCGGCAGCGGACAGCTCAGGGCCGCCGACCTTCGCGCCGCACATCAGCCGGCCACCGCGGCGCCGGAGCCGTCACCGAGCTCGATCGGCACGCCGACGAGCGAGCCGTACTCGGTCCACGAGCCGTCGTAGTTCTTCACGTTCGGCTGGCCCAGCAGCTCATGCAGCACGAACCAGGTGTGCGCCGAGCGCTCGCCGATGCGGCAGTAGGCGATGGTGTCCTTGGCCAGGTCGACGCCGGCTTCGGTGTAGAGCGCGGTCAGCTCGTCGTCGGACCGGAAGGTGCCGTCCTCGTTCGCCGCCTTCGACCAGGGGATGTTCTTCGCGGTGGGGATGTGCCCCGGACGCTGCGACTGCTCCTGCGGCAGGTGCGCCGGGGCGAGCAGCTTGCCGCTGAACTCGTCCGGCGACCGCACGTCGACGAGGTTCAGCGAGCCGATCGCGGCGACAGCCTCGTCGCGGAACGCCCGGATGCTGCGGTCCTGCTCCTTGGCCGTGTACGTCGTCGCTGGGCGCTGCACCACGTCGGAGACGAGCTCGCGCGAGTCGAGCTCCCACTTCTTGCGGCCGCCGTCGAGCAGCTTCACAGCGTCATGCCCGTACAGCTTGAAGTACCAGTAGGCGTAGGAGGCGAACCAGTTGTTGTTGCCGCCGTAGAGCACGACCGTGTCGTCGTTGCCGATGCCGCGCTGCGACAGGAGCGCCTCGAACTGCTCCTTGCTCACGAAGTCGCGGCGCACCGGGTCCTGCAGGTCCTTCTTCCAGTCGATGCGCACGGCACCGCGGATGTGGTTCTTCTCGTACGCGGCGGTGTCCTCGTCGACCTCGACCAGGACGACCTTCGGGTCGTCGAGGTGGGCCTCGACCCAGTCGGCGTCGACCAGTACGTCGGTGCGGCTCATGCGGTGACTCCCTTGGTTGAGGTTGAGAACAGGCGTTTGCCGAGCAGGTAGACCTCGCAACCCAGGCAGAAACCGAAGGCGGCGTTGAGGAACGCGGCGCCGAGCGCGAACCCGGTCGCGACAGCGCCGAGGGTGATCACGCCGGAGAAGTACCCGATGGATCCGAGTACGGCGAACGCGAGACCGACGAGCTGAGCGAACTGCGGCGGAGCCGCGTCCTCGAGCTCACCTGGCGGGGCAAGACGAGGCCGGACGAGGCGCCGGTAGAGGACGCCGTAGGGCTGTCGGCTGATGTCCACCGCACCCAGCGCGAAGACGACGGCCTGCAACGCCAGCACGAGGCCGCTGCCTGTGAGCAGGACGGCTGCGAGTACGACGGAGGTGACGGCCGCGCCAAAACGCGGACCACGAGGGTCGATCATGAGGTGGTGCTCCTGACGAGAGCGAGGGAAGGGGTCGGCGTCGACCCACGGGGCTCAGGGGTGTCAGGGCATTCGACACAGGCAGCCAGCGACACGGCAGAAGTCCACCGCGCGTCGCTTCACCAGCCAGGTCATGTGGACGAGGCTAAATGACCCTGCGAGAGCCCCCGTCCGCGGGGTGCGCTGTTGCAAACCCTTGGTAATAGGGGGATTCATCCGCTCACCACCACACGGCGACCCGCAGCAGAGACCACGAGCCCGGCGTTGGTCACGCGCACCTTGGTGAGCCGGAGGCCGAATGGCAGATCGGGTGCCCCGAGCCTGACCGTGCGTCCCGCGACCTCCCGAGGGACCAGGACGATCTGACCGCCCTGCAGCATGGCGTCGGCGGTGAAGACCAAGGTGCGCCCGCTGACACTGGACACCACCCGGACGCCGCCGTGCGCGGCCGACAGCCCCACCGGCTCGGGAGCGACCGCTTGCAGCGTCGTCCATGGCAGCGCTGCCGTCAGCGTCACGGAGTCGACAGGCACGGCACCCACCCGACCGCGCAACGCGTCACCGAGTGCAAGGTCGACTCCGCGCAGTTCCGCGTCCACCCGTGAGGCACGCAGCCGGCCACGCACCAGTCCGACCCCGCTGATGTCGACCTCGGAGTAGCGCCCGTTCACGACCTGGGTGAGGAACGGGAAACCGCTGATCGTCACCGTGGGAGTGCTCGACAGACCCTGGGATGCGCGGATGCCGACAGCGATCTGACGCTGCGCCGAGTGGACGGCGAGACGGTCGACCACGACGAGCCCCACGACGAGGACGAGCACAAGCACCAGCAGACGTCTCACAAGCTGTCCCGCTTCAGGATCGCGCCGAGGGAGGCGACGACGTCGGCATGACGCGGCTGACCTGCGGCGCGGCGGCGGACCATGCCGGTGGCGTCGAGCACCAAGGTCGTCGGCGTGCGGCGGACGTCCAGCCGCCGGACGAGCTCGAGGTTCGCCTCGGCGTCGATCTCGTAGTGCGCGACGCCCTCGACCTGCCCGGCGACGCGGTCCAGCACCTGCCGCGTCGCCCGGCACGGCGCGCAGAACGCGGAGGAGAACTGCACGAGCGTTGCCCGCTGTCCAAGGGGTCCGCCGAGGTCCTCCGGCATCAGCCGCTCCGCCGTACTCGCACCCAGCACGGCACCATCGGTCCGTCGCCGACGCAGACCGAAAGCGGTCGCGAGAACCACGACGGCAGCGAGTACGACGACCCCGGTCACACCTAGCCCAACAACACGCGGGCCGCGACGTATGCCGCAGGCGCCGCGGCAACCAGCGGCAGCAGGCCCGCCACCGGTGGGATCGCCGATCGGGCGCGGAACTCGGAGGCGGGCAGACCCGCGGCCATCATGTCGACGGCAAGGTCGGTGGTGACCACGGCGATCGCCACCACGGCTGCCATCACCAGTCCGTTGGCGGCGCCGACCGCGTTCTGCGCCGCTCCGGCGGCCGCGCCCGCACCGAGCGCGCCGACGATGGCGACGACTGCCCCCCACGGCCCGCGCAGCCCCCCCGGGACGACCTTCGGCCCCGGCACGGCGAGGTCGACCACGCGTCCGCTGAGCAGCGCGGCAGCCACGGCGGCGAGAGCAACCGAGACCGCCTCCCGACCGAGGGGGAGCGCGCGGACAGCCAGCCAGCAGGCCGCGGAGCCGGCAATCACGACGGCGGAGACCTCGGCCGCCATGGACGCTGTCGCCGCCTGTCGATGCCGCCCGCGCGCGAGCTGGTGAGCGAACGAGCCCAGCAGGGCCAGGGCAACGACGGGCGCGAGCGCCCGGGTCGTGGCCTGGTCGTCATTGGCCAGGAGCAGGTCCGCCGCTGCGAGCGCCACGACGCTGAGCAGGAAGCCCCCGGCACTGCCGCTGCTGCCGCACAGCGCCAGCCAGGCCAACACGAGGGGCACCTGCAGCAGAAGGACCACCACGCCGACGCCGGCGATGCCGGCTGTGGCTGAGGAGACGGCGAGCAGGGCCGCACCGGCCAGCGGGACGATCACGGACGCGGCGACGGCCGCAGCCGGCATGGCGCTCGATGGCCGCTCGAGCGACGCCGCGCTCCCCTCCTGGCTCACCCGCGGAGGCTACCGACGCTCAGCCGCCGGCGAACGGCGGGAGCACCTCGACCACGGATCCCGGCGGCACGGCGACCCCGGCGGGGTCCCGGCGTCCGACGGGCTGCGAGTCCACGAGGTAGGACGCGACCCCGAGCACCTTGGCAAGGCCCGGTCCGTGGCGGTCGGCCAGGGCCGCCAGCAGGTCGGCCAGCGAGGCAGCGTCGTCGTACTCGCTCTCCGTCGTCCCGGCAGCCGAACGGGCCGCTGCCCAGAACCGCACGATCACTGCCACGGCAGGTATCCTCGCGCACAGCGGAACCGGGCAATGGCGCCCCAGGTGGATGGTCTGCCGACGGTTCCGCGGGGTGTCCGGGGAGGCCTTCGGAGATGGGGTCACTGCTCCTGCTGACGGGTGCGATGCAGGCGTCGGCTGAGGTGCTGCCGGCTCTCGCCCTGCTGCCGCACACCGTGAAGGTCGCCTCCCTCGAGGCCACGGCGCTGCTCGACGCGGCGCCGGCCGACGCGATCCTCGTCGACGCACGTCGGGACCTGGGGCACGCCAAGGCGATGTGCCGGCTGATCAGGACGACGGGTACGTCGGTCCCGGTGATCGCCGTCGTGACCGAGGGCGGACTCATCGCCGTCACTGCCGACTGGGGCATCGACGACGTGGTCCTCGACAGCGCAGGGCCGGCAGAGGTCGACGCCCGGCTGCGACTGGCGAGTGGGCGGCTTGCTCCGTCGGGCGCCGCTGACACGCAGCAGGACGCAGCGATCCGGCGCGGTGACCTCACGATCGACGAGGTGACCTACAGCGCCAAGCTGCGCGGCCGCGCTGTCGACCTGACGTTCAAGGAGTTCGAGCTCCTGAAGTACCTCGCGCAGCACCCGGGCCGGGTGTTCACCCGCGCCCAGCTGCTGCAGGAGGTCTGGGGCTACGACTACTACGGGGGCACTCGCACCGTCGACGTACACGTCCGCAGGCTGCGTGCGAAGCTCGGCCCGGAGCACGAGGCGCTCATCGGGACGGTCCGCAACGTCGGCTACAAGTTCGTCACACCGCCCGTGCAGCCCCTGCCGGACAGCGAGGTCGTCCGCGTCTGAGGCTACTGTCGATTCATGGGCGAGGTCCGGGTCGAGAGGCTGGGTCGGCTCTCCCCCGACCAGGTGCGAGACGTGATGTCGCTGGTCGAGGCAGCCACCGACGTCGATGGCGTCAATCCGCTCAGCGAGCACGTGTTGCTGCACCTCAAGCACGGAGGCGACGCGCCGGCGGCGAACCTGCTCGCTCTCGACGGCGACCGGGCGGTGGGCTACGCGCACCTCGACAGCACCGATGTGGTGGAGGGTGCCAGT
>JAVEEJ010000203.1 GCA_030840515.1 Frankiaceae bacterium
CCACGAGGGCGTCGACCGCCTCGGGGAGCATCGGCGTCGAGGCCGCGTGATCGAGGTAGACCATCACGCTGAACCCTAACCGCGCCGGTCTCGGCGACCTTCCCTGAAGCCGCCCCCAGCGGCCGGGACGCCCTCAGCGCCGGTCGACGATGCGCTTTCCGAGGCCGTCCTCCGCCGGAGCCGGGAGCTCTGACTGCTCGCTCACGACGACCTGCGAGGGCAGCAGACCGGCCGCCAGCCTCACGTCGCGGGCCACACCGACGGACACCTCGGCGGGGTCGGCCTCACCCGCGGGCACGATGTGGACGAGCAGCTCGTCGGCCCCGTCTCGTCGGCCTTTGCGGAGCACCACGCGCCAGTCACGCAGATCCCCGCGCCCGGCGAGGGCGGCTGAGACCGAGCGCAGGTCGACGTGCCCGGCTCGACCGCCGCGCGGCAGGTAGGGACGCACCAGCGCGCCTGAGCGCACGCCGCTGGGCACGCGTGGCACCACGCGGCCGCACGAGGGGCACGGTGTGGCGTCGACTCCGCTGTCGACGAGGTCACCCGTGCGCCAACGCACGAGCGCAGATCCCCGCAGCCCGAGCTGCGTGAGGACGAGCTCGCCACCCGCCGCGCCGGAGACCGGATCGGCGGTGTCCGGGTCGACCACCTCGAGGAGATCGAGGTCTGGGTAGGTGTGGAACCCGGTCGGGCGTCCGGCCCGCGCCGACTCGCGGCACTCCCCCCACAGCACGCGGGCGCCGGAGGGCGCGTAGACCGCGACGACGACCGCCTCGGAGGAGGCGCCTGCCACTCCCAGAGCCTGAACGGCCGCTCTCCGGTCGTCTGCCGAAGGCGCACCGAGCAGCACCAGCGTGCTCAAGGCGGAGAGGTCCGCGCCACCCGCGGCCAGCTCGCGCAGCAGGTCCGCGACGGCCGTTGGTGTCGTGACGAGTGCCGTGATGCGCACAAGACGGGCCGCAGCGAGTACGTCGGCGCTCCCCGTACCCGTTCGGAACGTCGGGGTTCCACCCGCGATGGCCGCCAGGTCGAGCGCGGTCCGCTGCGGCGTGGGCTCGAGCGCGGTCGCGTCGAGCACGATGTCCGCCGGCGTCAGGCCGATGACCTTCCACAGCCGGGCGCCCGCACGGGCGATGACGTCGAGGTCCGACCGGGTGCTGGCCACCGGGAAGCGCACGGCGTGGCCGGTCCACGCATAGCTGGTGGGTCGGGAGTCCGCCTCGACCTGGGCCCGGTAGCCGGTCGAGGACGTCAGCCGCTTGACCAAGGCGCGGCGCAGGGCCGGGCCCTCGACGTGGAGTGCGTATCCGACCTCGGTTGCCTGCAGCACCAGGCGTGCGGCCGACGCCGGGTCACCGTCGGGGCAGACGTCGCGCTCTCCGACCGCAGGCAGTCGGGCGAAGTCCTTCTGGCTGATGGTCGAGGGCTTGAGGCCCAGCGCCTGGAACCGCTCCCGCCAGAACGGCGAGAACGGCGCGACGGCATCGCGCAGCTGCGTGAGCACGAGGGCATCACGCTGCTTGCGCAGCGCAGCGGGCGACTTGTGATCCCAGGTCGGCATGGCGCGCAGCCTAATGACCCGCCGCCCGGACGCGGCTCAGCCCTTGCGGGACTTCACCTGCTCAGTCAGCTGAGGCACCACCTGGAACAGGTCACCCACGACGCCGAAGTCGGCCAGCTCGAAGATCGGCGCCTCGGCGTCCTTGTTCACCGCGACGATGGTCTTCGAGGTCTGCATGCCCGCACGGTGCTGGATCGCGCCGGAGATGCCGACCGCGACGTAGAGCTGGGGCGACACGGTCTTGCCGGTCTGACCCACCTGGTTCTGGTGCGGGTACCAGCCGGCATCGGTGACGGCGCGGGACGCGCCCACGGCGGCACCCAGCGCGTCGGCGAGGTCCTCGACCAGCTTCATGTTGTCGGCCGAGCCCACGCCACGCCCGCCGGACACGACGATGGAGGCCTCGGTGAGCTCGGGGCGGCCGCCCTTCTGCTCGATGACGCGGTCCTTGATGGCGGCCTTCTTGGCCCCATCGGAGATGGTGATGCTGACCTTCTCCTCCGCCGCCTCACCACCGGACGCCTCGGGCGCGGTCGAGTTGGGCCGCATCGCGACGATGGGCGTGCCCTTGGTGACCTTCGAGTGCACGACGGTCGAGCCGCCGAAGATGGACTGCTCCGCGACGAAGCCGCCGTCACCGGTGACCAGGTCGACCGCATCGGTGATGAGGCCGCTCCCGGTCTTCACCGCGAGCCGGGCACCGACCTCCTTGCCGTCGATCGTCGCGGGCACCAGCACAAGGGCAGGCGACTTCTCGGCGACCAGCTGCGCGAGCAGCTCGGCCTTGGGGGCGGCGACGTACTGCTCGAGCTCGGGGTCGTCGGCGACGTACACCTTGGCTGCGCCGTACTCGGCCAGCTTCGCCTTCGCGTTCTCGAAGCCGCTGCCCGCGAAGACCGCGCTCGGCTCGCCGAGCTGGCGCGCCTTGGTGAGCAGCTCGAGGGTGACCTTCTTGACGTTGCCGTCGACGTGCTCGACGAGCACCAGGATCTCAGCCATGACTCCCCTAGATGAACTTCTGTGAGGCGAGGAACTCGGCGACCTTCTGGCCGCCGTCCCCCTCGTCCTTGACGACGGTGCCGGCGGCCTTGGGCGGGCGCACGGTGGAGTCAGCAACCGCAGTGGTCGCGGCGGCGAGGCCGACACTCGACGCGTCGACGCCGAGGTCCGCGACCGACTTCGTCTCGAGCGGCTTCTTCTTCGCCGCCATGATCCCCTTGAACGACGGGTAGCGCGGCTCGTTGATCTTCTCGACCACGCTGACGATCGCCGGCAGCTCGCCCTCGACCACGTCGTGGCCGTTGTCGGTGAGCCGCTGCACCTTCACGGTCGTGCCGTCGACCTCGACCTTGCCCGCGTTGGACAGCTGCGGCCAGCCGAGTCGCTCGGAGAGCATCGCGGCCATCACCGACATGCCGGCGTCCGTCGACTCGGTCCCCAGGAAGACCAGGTCGGGGCTCAGCGACGAGATCGCCTTCGCGAGGACCTCCGACGTCTGGACCGCACAGGATCCGTGCAGTGCGTCGTCGACCACGTGCACGGCCTTGTCCGCACCCATCGACAGCGCCTTGCGGATCGTCTCCGTCGCGCCGTCCGGGCCCATCGTGAGGATGGTGACCTCGGCGCCCTGGCTCTCCTGGAGCTTGAGCGCCTCTTCGACGGCGTACTCGTCCAGCTCGTTCATGACGTTGTCGACCGTCTTGCGGTCGACCGTCTGGTCGGCCGGGTCGAGCTTCTTCTCAGCCCAGGTGTCGGGCACCTGCTTCACGCACACGACGATGTTCATGGGGCGGGATGTTACCCGTCGGTAGTAAGAGCGCAAACTCGAGCAAGCGCCCCTAGGGTCTGCGCATGGATTCCCGCCTCCGCGCCTGCTGCGAGCTGTTCCACTCCGCTGTCCGCGAGTACGCCGGACGGCACGAGTACGACGGGATCGTGGCAGACCTCTCCCCCGACGCGATCGCGCACAAGCTCAGCCGGCTCGGCGTCGGTCCCGCGCTGGACGACCCGCACGACGAGGCGCACCTCAAGGCCTTCGAGGCCATGCTGCGGGTGCAGTTCGCCCCGGCGTCCGAGGGTGGTGTCGAGATCCACCGCTGGAACCCGCTGCTGATCGCGAGCGAGCTCGAC
Source organism: Frankiaceae bacterium (assembly GCA_030840515.1). GTDB lineage: Bacteria > Actinomycetota > Actinomycetes > JAVEEJ01 > JAVEEJ01 > JAVEEJ01. The sequence continues at coordinate 3,695 of JAVEEJ010000203.1, forward strand.
CTGGCCTGCTACGACAAGGAGTACGCACCAGCCGAGGAACGGGCCGCGGCGCGGAGCAGGCACCTCGCGGGATGGCCGGCGGCGATCGAGTCGGCGCTCGAGTCGCTCGACCGGGTCAGCGTCCCCGTGGCCAAGGCAGCGCTGCCGGCGCTGCGCGGGACGGCCGGTGGCATCTCCCCGGACGACGGCGCCGCTGGCGAGCAGGCTCTGGCCGCGCACGCCCGACTCATTGCGCACCTGGAAGCGGCCGCCGAGTCAGGGCCGACGGAGACGGCCCTGGGCGCGCCCGCGCTTGCCGCGCTGCTCGGCTCGGGCGAATCCGTCGAGGTCGACCTCGGCGCTCTCGCGGCGCGAGCGGACTCCGAGCGGGATCGGCTTCGCGCCCTGCTCGACGACGCCTGCGCGCAGCTCAAGCCCGGCCTGTCGACCGCGGACGCCGTGAAGCAGCTGGTCTCCGACCACCCGGACATCGACGGCGTGCTGGAGCAGGCGCGCAAGGACACCGAGACGGCGCTGCGGTTCACCGCTGAGCGCGGGCTGGCGCCCTACACGGACGGCGAGTGCCGGGTGGGGCCGGCGCCCGAGTCACGGCGCTGGGCGATGGCGATGATGAGCTGGGCCGCCCCGGGCGAGCCCGAAGGACCGTCCTGGTATCACGTCACCCCGCCCGACCCCTCCTGGCCGGCCGAGGATGTCGAGGAGTGGCTCGCCGTCTTCAGCCGCACCACGCTGCCCGCCATCACCGTGCACGAGGTCGCGCCGGGCCACTACGCCCACGGCCGGGCACTGCGCCGTGCGCCGTCGGAGCTGCGCCGGACGTTGTTCAGCGAGGCCTTCGCAGAGGGCTGGGCGCACTACGTCGAGGAGCTCTGCCTCGAGGAAGGCTACCCGGGGGACGGCGACCGGGAGGCCGAGCTGCACTACCAGGCTGGGGTGGCGATCGAGGCGCTGGTGCGCGTCACCCGCTTCGCGTGCGCGATCGCCGTGCACACGGGCGGGATGACCGTGGAGGACGGCGCCCGGCGCTTCGAGCAGGACGCTTTCTTGCAGGGCCCGGCGGCTGTCTCGGAGGCGGCCCGGGCCACCTTCGACCCGACGTACGGCCGCTACACGTGGGGCAAGCTCG